>JAKPAQ010000043.1 GCA_029779385.1 Actinomycetes bacterium
CTGGTGGCCACCACCGGCATCGACGTTCTCAATGGCGGCCCGGGTAACGACACTTTCATCGCCACGAACACCACGCTGCAGAACGGCGACCAGTTCAACGGCAAGGAAGGCACCGACCAGTTGGACGTCGCGATCTCTTCCCAGTCCTCCACGTTCATGGATGGCTTCAAGACGTCCAGCGTCGAAGTGATTCGCGTCAACAACCTGTCCAAGGCGGAAACCACGTTGGCTGTGGCCGCTGTCGGCTACGACACCAAAGACGGCATGGTCGAGTTGTTCTCGGACGACGCCTGGGGTGATGTGAGCTTCGTGGACATCCAGAACATCAGCAAGACCAAGCTGCATGTCAAGGACACCGCAAGTGCCACCTATTTCGGCTACGACACCGGTAACTCTGCCGCCATGGGGTTCGACAACGGCGCCAGCGGCAAGGAAGGTGACGCGGTCGACCTGACGGTCTCGGAAATGATGGGCACGGTTCGCAAAGGATCGAACTGGTACACCGGCTTCAAGCCGGGCGCAACGACGCCCGACGGAACCCGTCCTGGCGTGGATGGCGCTCTGGTCAAGCTGTACAACAGCGACCTGGTCACTGACTCCTACGTTGACAAGATCACGCTGCATTCCGACATCACAGGGCAGGTGTCGAATACGACGAAGAACACGATGCAACTGGTCGCCGGCGAAGACCTCGACACGCTCGTGATCGACGGTCGTGCCGACCTGGAAATCACCAACACGCTGGACGAAAACATCCGCTTGGTGGACGCCCGGGGTCATGAGGACGCCACGAAGGACTCGCGCGCCGACCTGATTCTGGACCTCTCGAACTCCAGCGACGGCGTGCTGTTCGCCGACCAGAATGCCTGGTGGACCGACGACGCGAATGGCGATGGCTACGTCTCCGGTGATCCCGAAGATCAGCGATCCGGCATCGTCGGAACGCTGACCGTTCACGGTTCGCAGGGTGACGACCTGATCACCACCGGTACGACCCATAACAACAAGAATGTGTATCTGGGCACAGGCAACGACACCCTCGTCGCAGCTGGCTGGATCGGATCGGGTGGTTCGTCTGCGGCTGTTATCAGCGAAGAACCCCGCCGTCACCCGGAATTCAGCATCCTCTGGGGTGGCGAAGCGACCGTGGATGGTGGAACCGGCAACGACGTCATCGTCACCGGCAACCTGAACGACAGCGTCAGCGCGGGCGACGGCAATGACATCGTCATCGACGGTGGCTCCACCTCGCTCAACACCCGCAACACCAACTACTTCCATTGGGAATCCCTCAACCGGTACGACACCGAAGGCGGCGACCGCACCGGCAACTGGTTTGATCTGGGCAAGGGCAACGACCAGCTGACGGTTGAAAGCGCGTTGAATCTGCTGGGCGACAGCGCCAACCTCACCGAGCGCCAAATCGTGTCCGGTTCGAACGACACCGTCTTGGCCGGTGAAGGCGACGACGTGGTGACGATCTATGGCAATGCCGTGGATGGCATCATCACGCCAGACCAGTACGGCAACGGCGTGCCGACGTGGAGCTCCACGCTCTGGAATCGGGTTGACACCTATGTCGACCTCGGTGATGGCGCCGACAGCCTCAGCATCGGCGACAGCGGCTCACGCACCGGCTACCGCAGCTTCCGCGAACTGGAAGTCAACTACAACGACAATAACGCTGGCAAACACGCCATCGATTCTTGGAACGGCTGGAACGGCACCGTCCCTGTGGCGGGCGGCTCACGTGGCGACGTCTTCGTGCTAGGTGGCGCAGACACCGACGGCTCGGCGAACAACAACAACGACACCATCACCATCTGGCGCGACGGCACGCACACGGTCGATTCCGGCTCCGGCAACGACTCGGTGGCCATCCATGGTGATGAGAACGAGTTCACCACCACTGACAACCATTGGGACGGTTCGGCCAAAGACGGCAACCACCAGGTCACGCTTGGCGCCGGCGACGACAATCTGTGGATCACCGGACGCGCCGTGACCGACAAGTACCTCAATGGCAACTTGGTTACCCCCACGAACATCGACGCCGGTGAGGGCAACGACTTCGTCCAGATCGACCAGGACCATCGCCTGAGCGTCAAACTTGGTCAAGGTGCCGACTCGCTGATGCTGCGCGCCGTGGATCTGCAGTCCAACGACACCATCCAAGGTGGCGACAACTGGGCGAGCGACACCGTCAATGACGTGGACCGCATCATCCTGACCCACGAGACCCACAATGAGCTTACCGGCGATGTGCGTGACAGCGAAACCCGTCACGTCTTCTCGATCGAAGAATTCTGGCTGCTCGATTCCAACATCCGTCTGCACATCACCGACAACCTGGTGGACACTGCCAAGGACAAAAAGGTGCTGGTTGACACCACGCTGGCTGAGCGGGGCGAGTTCCCGATCAATCTGGGTTTCAACAATGGCAACGCCGCCACGCCGCGTTACCAGGGAATGACCTACGGCGAATGGGACAAGGTAAACCCGAATCCCAATTTCCTCGAAGATCCGACGTACAACCCGCTCAACAACATCGTTGAAGCCGACGGCATCCCCGGCGTCTCCAGTGGCGATCGCGTGTACTTCGTCTACAGGGCGCTCGACATCCCGACCCAGACGGTGGATCTCACCAAGCTCAACACGGTGGACTACACGTTCGAACTGCGTGGTGGCGGCCTGCGTGACCTCGTGATCGTCGACGAAGATGCCCTGTCGCAAGACCTGGTGTTGAACTTCGACGCG
>JAKPAQ010000044.1 GCA_029779385.1 Actinomycetes bacterium
GGCCCGTGGTCTCGGTCTCGATCATCACGTCCTCGATCACCATGTTCTGGTCCCCGAGCGCGGTCGCGAATACCCTGGACATGCGCAACGCCGTAACTCCTTCTTCGCTTTGAACCTTGAATCAGTCCAAAACGTAAGCAGGACACGGCGTTGCGCCCCAAACCGCCAGGTAAACGACCCACTACAACGTCACAAGAGCCGTATTGGCGTGGTCGATGCCGAAGCATGCGACGACACAACCCATCTCATCGCACGCGTGGATCGGTTGATGTACAAGGCGAAGGGGCGCGGCCACTGATGGGCCCTGGTGAAGACTGGCTGGAAACCCTGGCCCTGGCGGGGGTGCCGTCCTTTCTGTGCCGGTGCGACGCAGGCCGGATGGCGATCGTGGCCCGGACGCCGCAGTTCGGGGCGACGATCGGGGGGATCGTGGACGAACAGAATCTGATAGATCGGCTGGCTGCAGCGTTGCCCGATGATGCCACTGAGGCGACGACCGTGGTGAGCGGTGGAGGCGGTCCCGGATGGGAATGTGTGATCAAGAGCATTGACGGTGACGCAGGCACCCTGCTCGGGATCGTCCGGGTGCCCACCGCGGCGCAGCTGCGCAACGAATCCTTCTTCAGGATCGTGGAGAGGCTGCCGGTGATCATTGCCCGCATTGACCGTCAGCATCGCCATACCTACATCAACTCGACGATCGAATCGGTCACCGGCCTCAGTGCCCAGCGCTACCTGAGCAAGACCAATCGTCAACTGGGCATGCCCGAAAATCTCATCGAACTGTGGAAAACCGAGCACGACAGGGTTTTTGCGACAGGCGAAGGAGTCGAGCGCGAATTCGAGTTCCCCGGGCTGGAAGGCTCGCGCTGGTATTTGTTCCGGGTGATTCCGGAATTCGATGCCACCGGCGAAGTGCGGACCGTGTTGAGTACCGCGCGCGACATCACCGAACTCAAATTGTTGCAGGAACAGCTCACTGAGCTGGCGCAGACCGACTCACTGACAGCGCTGCTGAACCGGCGCAGTTTCCTGGACCGTCTCGACGCCGAGCTTGTTCGCGCACGCAATCAGCAGGCTCGATTGAGCCTGCTGCTCTTGGACGTCGACGATTTCAAGTCGATCAATGACCGGTTTGGACACCCCGGCGGAGACAACGTGTTGCAAACCATCGGCAGCGTGCTGCGAGAGGAGACCGGCGCCTACGACTTCGCCGGCCGACTCGGTGGCGACGAGTTCGGTGTCGGTCTCGTCGGTGCCGACCCGGAGTTTGCCCAGGAAGTCTCCGATCGGATCCGCCGACGGATCGGCGAACTGGCGGGTCAGCAGATCGGTGCCGGCACGGTGAAGGTGAGCATCGGCATGGCCACTGCCGAGGCCAGCGACCGACGCGTCTCCGATCTGATTGCGCGAGTGGATCAGTCGATGTACTCGGAGAAATCACCCGGCTCTTTGTGGATGCAACGCTAGCTGGGGATAACCAGGCCGAATCCGGTGCTGGCAGTCCGGACGCCGTCGGTCCCGTCCCTGCGGTGAGCGACGCTGAACGCATGACAACACTGACACGGGCCGAGTTGGGTGCGTTGGGTGAATGCCTTGCCGCCGAACACCTGGCCGCTCTTGGGTTTCGGATCGTCGAGCGCAACTGGCGCTGCCGTTACGGTGAACTGGACATTATCGCCGCCGGAGACAGGTCGAAGACAATAGTCTTCGTCGAGGTCAAAACCCGGACCGGGACGGCGTACGGCACTCCGGCCGAAGCTGTCACACCGCAGAAGGTCGCTCGGCTACGGCGGCTGGCCGGACTGTG
>JAKPAQ010000548.1 GCA_029779385.1 Actinomycetes bacterium
TACTCTGCGGACACCACCACCGGCAGATTCACCATTCGGGTTGGCGAATCGAACTCAACCACAGAGACAAGCGACCAGACTTCTACCCACCCGGGAAACAGGCGCCAATCAGAAACACCAGATATCGACCGCTAGTCGCCTAAGGCAGACGGCTGAAGCGCTCAGTCGCCCTCGGGCGGGGCCTCGTCGTCGGAAAGTACCGGTTCGGGCAGCGAACCAGAGTTCCACTCTGCGAGTCGCCACTGGGACCAATCTTCGTAGCGGGACTCCTCCAGCACCGACCAGTGACAGTTTGCCAAGCCACCGAACTGCTGCCACGACGATTCCGCGACACCTAAGAACGTCAACGCGCCGGTACGCAGGACCGCGCCATGGGCGACCACCACCAGCGTCGACTCGACCGGCGCCTCAGCCAAATATCCGCGCAGCGCCGCGGCAAACCGAGCCCCGGCCTGAGCATTGGACTCAGCGCCCTCAATCTGGCTCTGATCACCGTTCGCCCAAGCCTGCATCTGGGTCGGAAACCGCTCCCACGATTCGCGCCACGTCAGACCCTCACGAGCACCGAACGCCAACTCGCGAAAACGCTGATCGAACTCGACCTCAATACCCGTTCGCAGACCAAGAGCCCGCGCAGTGTCGGCCGCCCGAGAGAGATCAGAACTGACAATCCGGGCAGGTGCCAGCGAAGCCAGTCGCGCCGCCGCGTCGGCGGCCTGCTGGCGGCCGACCTCGTCAAGCGGAACATCGGTTTGCCCCTGCACCCGGCCGGCCACATTCCACTCAGTGCGACCGTGGCGCCACAAAATCACTCGCCGCCCAGGAAGCGCGCCCGGCTTCATGACAACTTCAAGTCAATTGCGGGGCAGTCGCTCCACAACCGCTCGAGTGCATAGAACGCCCGCTCCTCAGTGTGCTGAATGTGGACCACGATGTCGCCGTAATCCATCAGGATCCAACGCGAATCGCGCTCACCCTCACGCCGCAGCGTCTTCGCGCCCAACTTCAGCAAGGCGTCCTCGATCTCTTCCTTGACCGCCTTCATCTGCGGCTGAGAATTGGCCGAACACAACAAGAAAACGTCAGTGATCGCCAACTGGTCAGACACGTCGAACGCGATCAGATCGCTCGCCTGCTTCTCGGCGGCGGCAGCCGCAGCAGCCCGGACAAGTTCGAGTGCTCGATCGGTAGCAGTCACGCGGGATTCTCCTTTAGACGGTAAAGACCATGTTTGCCGATGTACTGGACGACCCCGTCAGGTACCAAATACCAGACCGGTTCGCCCGAAGCGACTCGCGATCGACAATCGGTAGAACTAATAGCAAGCGCCGGAATCTCCACCACCGTGATGCGGTCAGAGGGCAAACCGGCCAACAATTTTTCGTCCAGTTCGTGACCAGGACGGGTACAACTCACGAAATGGGCCAACTCAAAAAGTTCATCGTGGTCGCGCCACGAAAGGATCTGCGCCATCGCATCGGCGCCAGTGATGAAGTAAAGATCTGCGGCTGGGTTCTTGGCCGACAACTCACGCAGCGTGTCGATCGTGTACGTGAACCCCTCACGATCAATGTCGACTCGGCTCACGTTGAATCGCGGGTTCGCGGCCGTCGCGATAACCGACATCAAATAGCGGTCCTCAGCCGGCGAAACCTGTCGGTCTGCCTTCTGCCACGGCTGACCCGTGGGAACGAACAGCACCTCATCAAGGTCGAACCAAGACTGAACCTCGCTAGCAGCGACGAGGTGGCCATGGTGGATCGGGTCGAACGTCCCGCCCATCACGCCGATCCGACGACGGGTGCCAGTCATGCTCAGGTGTGCTCGCGACCCAATCCGAATAGCACGGTGATCAGCAGCAGCACCAACAGCACGCCAAGAGCGATACCGCCGATGACGAAGGGGTTGATGGCGGCTTCGCCAGTTTCGGCCACTTCTTCGGCGGCCAGCAGGAGATCAAGCATGGGCACAGGCTATCAGCGGCCGCTCAGCGAATTTGACCGGTTCCGGTGACTAAGTATGTAGTCGTCGTCATTTCAGTCAGCCCCATCGGCCCGCGGGCGTGAAGTTTCTGGGTGGAAATGCCGATCTCGGCACCGAAGCCGAACTCGCCACCATCAGTGAACCTCGTCGACGCGTTCACCATCACCGCCGCCGAATCGACGCCCATCGTGAACCTGCGAGCCGCCTCGATCGAGCCAGTCACAATCGCTTCGGTATGTCCCGAAGTGAACCGGCGAACGTGATCGATTGCCTCGTCGATCGAGTCGACCACCCTCGCCGAAATCTCGGCCGCCAAAAATTCGGTCGCGTAGTCGACTTCGGTAGCCGGCACGACTGCGTCGAACGCCGCGAACCTCTCGTCGCCGTGAATCAACACGCCCGCGTCGGAAAGGGCAGCCACCACCTGCGGCAAGAACTCATCGGCAATCGCCTGATGAACCAACAAAGACTCGGCCGCGTTGCAGACGCTGTTTCGTTGCGTCTTCGAGTTCATCACGATCGACAACGCCATCTGCAGGTCGGCGTCCTTATCGACATAAACGTGCACATTGCCGGTGCCGGTTTCGATCACCGGAACCGTCGACTGTTCCACGACCGTCTTGATCAGGCCCGCTCCCCCACGCGGAATCACCAAGTCAACCAGACCACGAGCCGTCATCAGATCAGTGGAGGTTGACCGATCGTCGGCGCTGATCGCCTGAATTACGTCCGCGGGCAAACCCACCGACTCGACCGCGGCGCGCATGATTTGGACGATCACCGCGTTCGACCGCCTGGCCGACCGCGAGCCACGCAACAGCGAAGAACTGCCCGCCTTCAAACAAATTGCCGCCGCATCGGCAGTGACATTCGGACGACCTTCATAAATCATTCCGATGACACCCATCGGCACTCGAATCTGCTGCAGTTGCAGCCCGTTCGGCAAAGTCGAACCGCGAACCACTTCACCGATCGGGTCGGGTAAGGCGGCGACGTCACGAACACCCTGGGCGAAGGCGGCCACCCGGTCGGCGTCCAGCGAAAGCCGATCGATCACGTTCTCGGGGGTGCCTTCGGCGCGCGCCTCGGCTACGTCCTCGGCGTTGGCGGCCACGATCTCGTCGGTGCCGGCAACGAGTGCCAGCGCCATCGCCTCCAGCGCGGCGTCCTTCTGCTTTCGGGTGGCCAAAGCCAACACGCGGGCGGCATCGCGGGCGCGCAGCGCCGCATCATGAACTTCAGTTCCCATGCCAGCGATTCTAGGAGGCGAAGCATCAGCGCCTGATCAGGCCTTCTTCACGACACTGGACTTGAGTTGCATCGGCCCGAACCCATCGACCTTGCAGTCGATGTCGTGGTCGCCCACCCCGTCGACCAAGCGAATGTTCTTGACCTTCGTACCGGACTTGATCGGCTTCGGCGCGCCCTTGACCGGCAGGTCCTTGACCACCACGACCGTGTCGCCGTCGGCGAGCAAATTGCCGACCGCGTCCTTGATCACCCGCGCGGTTTCGAAGTCGCCTCCTGCGTCGAACTCCTCAGCCGGTGACCACTCGTGCGCGCACTCAGGGCAGACCAGCAGCGTGCCCATCTCGTACACGTATTCGCTTTGGCATTTCGGGCACGGCGGCAATGAGTCAGTCATAGCTCGACCCTAAAGGCAACGGTCTGGGTTCGGCATCAGAATTCAGTCGGTGACCAAAACCACCAGATCGTCGCGGCCGATTACGGCGCGGCCGTGATCGTCGTCGAACTTTTCAACCAAGTCAGGAGTAGACAAACCCAGCATCCCTGGAAGTTCAGCACTGTCGAAGTTTGAAAGTCCACGCGCCACGATCTCGCCAGCCGGACCCACCACATCTACCGGGTCGCCGGCGACGAAATCGCCCTCGACTCCGGTGATGCCAGCAGCCAACAGAGAGGCTCCCCGATCAACCAAAGCGCGACGCGCGCCCGCATCGAGCACCAACCGGCCGCGAGTCTGGCTAGCGTGCGCCAACCACAACAACCGCGTCGCGCGGCGACGGCCCGTCGGCAGGAAAGTAGTGCCGACTGGTTTTTGCTCAGCCGCCTCGACCGCATGATCAGTCGAGGTTAGTCGAACTTTGATGCCGGCGGCAGTCGCGATTTTGGCGGCATCGATCTTCGTGACCATTCCGCCGGTACCAACTGCCGAACCGACCCGATCCACGTCGATGCCTTCAAGGTCTTTGGCCGACTCGACTAATTCGATAAGCCGCGAACCGGGCACGTCGGGGTGGCCGGTGTAAAGACCGTCAACATCTGACAACAGAATCAGTTCATCGGCGTGAACCAGATGCGCCACCAAGGCCGCCAGTCGGTCGTTGTCGCCGAAGCGAATCTCCGAGGTGGCGACCGTGTCGTTCTCGTTCACGACCGGGATCACGCCAAGTTCGAGCAACTTCGCAAACGTCTGATAGGCGTTGCGATAGTGGCCACGGCGAGTCACGTCATCGACAGTGAGCAGCACCTGCCCAACGATCAGTCCAGCCGCGGCGAATGCCTCCGAATAGTGCGCAATCAGAGCACGTTGGCCAACTGCTGCGGCCGCCTGCTGGGTTCGCAAGTCGTCCGGCCGCTGCGGCAGGCCCAAGGGGCCGAGCCCAGCGGCAATTGCGCCAGAACTAACCAGCACAACTTCGTCGCCGCGGGCCCGAATCGCGACCACTGCATCAACGACAGTTCCGATGCGGCCTGGATCTAGGTGGCCATCAGCAGTGGTGAGCGAGGACGAACCAACCTTGACTACGATCCGGCTCACTCGTCGACCTCGCCGTCGAACACCTCGTCCACACTCCAGGCGTCGGGGTCATCGGGCAGGATCTCGACACCACCGAAGATGAACGGTTCGGGAACTTCACCGCGGGCCCGCGTCTCGGCCGCAGCCAACTCCCACGCCCGACGCGCTGCAAGTAATTCTCGGCGCTCCTTGTTTGTCCGCCGGTCACTCTGGTCGATTCGCAGATCCTCGCCACGACGACCGAGCACTTCGGCACCAGCGGTGATAGTCGGATCGAAGTCGAACATGACCGAATCTGCGGGATCGCCAATGTCGACGTCGTCGCCTGCCTTAGCGCCCAACTTGAGCAGCTCGTCCTCGACGCCCAGCCGGTTGAGCCGGTCGGCCAAAAAGCCGACTGCCTCATCGTTACTGAAGTCGGTCTGGCGGACCCAGCGCGAAGGCTTTTCCCCGCGCACCTGCCACTGACCGTCATGTTTAGTGATCGAGAACTCTTTGCCCGTTCCCGCCGGCGCCGGCGGACGGAGCACGATTCGAGTGGTTTCACGATCTGGTTCAGCGGCCCGGCGCGCGGCCACGATTTCGGCCATCGCGAACGAGAGTTCCTTCAGACCAGCGTGGCTGGCCGCCGAAACCTCAAACACTTTGTAGCCGCGCTCGGTGAGTTCGTCACGCACGAACTCGGCAATCTGGGCCGCGTCGGGCACGTCAGTTTTGTTCAGCGCTACCAGTCGGGGCCGGTCCGTCAAATCGGTGCCGGTGAGTTCGCCGTAGCGGGCCAACTCGTTCTCGATCACGTCCAGATCCGAGATCGGATCGCGGCCAGGCTCGACCGTCGCACAGTCGATAACCTGAACGAGCGCTGCACACCGTTCGATGTGGCGCAGGAAGTCGTGACCGAGGCCTTTGCCTTCGCTGGCGCCCTCGATCAACCCGGGCACGTCGGCGACGGTGAAAGTGATGTCACCGGCGCGCACCACGCCCAAGTTCGGCACGAGCGTCGTGAACGGATAGTCCGCGATCTTGGGCCGGGCGCGCGAAAGCGCCGCGATCAGACTCGATTTGCCCGCCGACGGGAAACCGATCAGGCCGATATCAGCCACGACCTTCAGTTCAAGGGTGACCGTCAGGTCCTCGCCCGGCTCGCCCTTTAGCGCGAAGCCGGGGGCTTTGCGCTTGCTCGAAGCCAGCGCAGCGTTGCCTAGACCGCCGCGTCCGCCGGCGGCGATAACAAGTTCGATTCCCGGGCCCACCAGGTCGGCCAAGACTTCGCCATCCTCGCCGCGGACGACAGTTCCGTCAGGCACCCGCAGGACTAGGTCTTCGCCGTTTGCGCCGTTCCTATTGGAGCCGGCGCCGGGGGCGCCATTGGTTGCTTTGCGGTGTGGCTCGTGATGAAAGTCAATCAGCGTGGTCACATCTGCGGCCACGCGCAAGATGACGTCCCCGCCGTGCCCGCCGTTGCCGCCGTCGGGGCCACCGAGCGGTTTGAACTTCTCGCGGTGGACCGAAGCGACGCCGTGCCCGCCGTTGCCGCCGGTGACGTGCAGAGTCACTTGATCGACAAAGCTGGGGATCGCCATTGCTGCTCCTTGTTCAAAAGCCCTGATAGAAAAGACAAAGGGCAGTCCGCATATTGCGGACCGCCCTTGTCAGGAAGTTTTACGCGTCACTGACCAGCCGGAACAATGTTCACGACACGGCGACCTCGCTTGGAACCGAACTCAACTGCACCAGCAGCGAGCGCGAACAGCGTGTCGTCGCCGCCACGGCCAACGTTGGTTCCGGGGTGGAAGTGGGTGCCACGCTGACGGACGATGATCTCGCCGGCGTTGACTTCTTGTCCACCAAAACGCTTCACGCCGAGGCGCTGGGAATTGGAATCGCGACCGTTCTTGGTAGAGGCTGCGCCCTTTTTATGTGCCATGTCTGGTGTCCCTTACTTCGAGATTCCGGTGATCTTGACCTGGGTGTACTTCTGACGGTGACCCTGGCGCTTCTTGTAGCCGGTCTTGTTCTTGTACTTCTGAATGATGATCTTGGGGCCCTTGGAAGCGCCGACGACCTCAGCCTCCACCTTGACCTTGGCTGCGTCAGCGCCAGCGGTAACCGCTTCGCCATCAACAAGCATCACGGCGGGGAGCTGGACGGTTTCGCCCTCGGCTGCCTGGAGTTGGTCGATGGTGATGACGTCACCAACGGCCACCTTGGCCTGGCCGCCACCATTGCGCACGATTGCGTAAACCACGAGATTCCTCACTTCGAACTGCATTGCGTCAGACTCTGTTGAGTCAAAGAGATTCAGGGGCGCGCAGCGAAGGCGCACCGAGGGTCA
>JAKPAQ010000564.1 GCA_029779385.1 Actinomycetes bacterium
CACTCTCGCCGTGGCGTAAACCAAAATGGTGGCGCCGAAGCCGCCGATAAACGCGAATGCGGCCACTGACCAGCTGCCCAATGCGACCGCACCGAACGCGATCGCCACCGCCGCACCAAATGCCGCGCCGGCCGAAACGCCGACCACACCAGGTTCGGCCAAGGGGTTACCGAAGATCGCCTGCATCACCGCACCAGCAACTGCCAGCGCCGCACCGACAAGGATGCTCATGGCGACTCTGGGGAATCTGATGTAAAGCAGGGTGTTCTCAGTGATTTCATCACTGGGGCGCCAACTGGTGTCGATGCCTAGGCCATGCAGGGCAGCGCCGACCACCTCGCGTGGGCCAACAGCCAATTGACCCACCGACGCTGAAACGAAAATGCCAGCAAGAAGTAGAACGACGAATCCGCCGATGACCGCAGTTCTGCGGCCGGAAGTCACCACGGTCGAATCAGCCTCAATCTTGGGGGACGTAGATGGCGCGAGCCAGCGCTTCGAGAGTCATCGCCGAACGCGGACCAAACGACAGGATATCGCCGTCGGCCATGTCCACGATTCGCTTGTTCTTGCCGGCCGTCGTCAACGCGATGGCGGGCTTCTCGGCCAACAGCCCGTCGACCCCGCCCGCGGAGTCGAGTCCGTGGGTCATCACGAGGATCAAATCGGGATCAGCCTTGACCATCGCCTCGTCGGTTAGTGGCTGCATTGCCCGCCAGCCGAGCTCCTCGGCAACGTCGAAAGCGCCGAGCCCGTCCAGCAGGCTACTAACGCCTGCTTCTTTGCCGAAAAGGTAGTAGACGCCGGAGTTTCCGCGGACATACAGAAAAACGACCCGTAACTTCTCGGACTCGTTGGTGGGGGCGAACCGCTCAATCTCGGTCCTCACCTCGGCAATCTCTGCCTCAATCCGGTCGGCGAGTTTTTTGCCGGTCGCCACTAGCCCTACTGCTTGACCTACGTCTTTGGCTAGTTGAGCCGCACCGGCAAAGCTGGGATCATTCTCAACAAAAATCACCGGAACGCCGGTATCGGCAAGTTGTTCGACGACATCGCGCGGCCCCATTGAACCGTCAGTAATGATGACCGTCGGCTTTTGCGCCATCACTGCTTCGGCGTTTACCGCGTGGCCTTCTGAGGTGATCAGCGGCAACTTTTCGGAACCGGGGAACTCAGTCGAGATGTCGCGAGCGACTAGGTTGTCGCCGAGCCCTAGGCCCCAAAGAGTGCCTGCGATCGAACCGGCCATGTCGAATGCAACGATTCGCGAAGTGTCGGTCACTGTCACCGTCTTGTCGCCGCCGCGAAGATGCGAGACGACTTTGGCCGGCAACTTCGCCTTTTCAGTCGACTCAACGACTTCAACATCACGATCGCGCAGGACCGCAGTGCTAGGCCCGGTGATTTCTTTCGGCTTCTTTAGGGGTTCTAGTTCGCTAAGTGCCGGCTGCGGCGTCGAGTCGGACCCTTTTCCTGTTGTCTCGTAGTCGCCACAGGCCGCCAGCGAGGCCATTAGTAAAACGATGACCAACGCCGAGAGTTTCTTGGTCATGCAGTTGCTCCAGATATCCGTCGACGCATGATCATCACGGTAACTATTGCCGAGGCCACGGCCCCAAGCACCATTCCGCCAACCCACGGCAACCAACTGGGGCCGTTTCCGCCGCCGCTGGTGGGCGTTACGACAACCTGTTCGTCGGTTTGCGTGCTGGCCAAATTGGTGGCGGCACAATCTGTGGCAACAGTGAACGTCAACGTGACTGGGTCGAGCGCCGCGCCGGCGGCGTAGTTGGGGAAGACTGCGTTCCCGGCCGCAGTGAGCGTTGCCGGAATGTCCGTGATCGTCACAACTTGACCGTCGGTGGTCATCTTGCCGGCAGCCAAGTCAAGGTCAGCAAATTGAACGCCAGCTGTGGTGGTGCTGTCGTCCTTGCCTGCCATTGCCGCGTCCATCGTCCCGCCGGAATAGTCCACGGCCAGGGCTGCAGTTTCGTTGTCCACAAACGTGACGACCGGGTTGGAGATCGACGTGTCCAACGCCCCGCTGTGCCCGGTGAAGTTCACTGCGCCGGTGAACTTGAGTTCGCCAGAATCGCCGTCTTCGGCCTGGACGCCAACACCCTTACTCCAAGTGAATTTGGGCGTCTTGTAGCTAGCGTTTCCGCTGGTGGACCAGTCGCCGTTGGCAATCGACCCGGAAACATAGGCCCGGAACGACTCCTTGAAGCCCCAGTCGAGGCGGCCGTCAGTGAGTTCACAACCGACGATCTTTTCAGCCGCGCCAATCTCCAATACAACGCCACGGCTCACCGTTCCTTGGAAGGTCAGCGTGTGTTCGCCCGGTTCGACCGTCGCCGGAATGACGCCTTGCCAAGTGGCCTTGCCGGCCCCATCGGCGGTCACGTCTTGGGCGAGGATCGTCGGGGTCGAATAGAGCACGACCCGGATGCCCGTTTCGTTTGGCGCAAAGCCTTCACCCGAGACGGCGATCTCGTCGCCGGCGTTCACTTCGTCTTGTTTCACCAAAAGTCCGGTGGTCGCTGGTGGTGAAGTCGGCGCGGTCCAGTTGCTTGCGGTTGAGGCCGCCGAGACCACGCTCGTTCCGGCCGCAGTTGCGCGACTGGATTTGCTCGCGCTCGACCCGATCGAGAAGGTCACCGGGTCCATCGGTGTTCCCGGCGGGTAAAACTCACTGCCGTCGCGAGCGAACAGAGTCGACCCGGCCGGGGTGAGTGCCGCCGGTGCGCTGGCGTATTGCACCCATCCGGCCGCCGTGGTGCGTTTCGCTGCGCTCAGGGTGACGACGGCAACGTCGACTCTCCCCTTGCCTGCAACGTGGGCGGTGAGCATGGCCGAGTTGGCCGAGGTCACCCGAACGGCCGGGGCAGAAAGCGCAAGATTCAACTCCCCGTGATGGCCCGTGAATTGGACGCCACCGCGATAGGTGGTGGTGCCGACCGGGTTCGGCGCTTTGGCGCTCGTGCTCGATTGGCCGAACCAGTATCCGCCGGAGGTCGCCTTCGCCCCAGCCGAAACGGAAACACTTCCTCTGGCGATCGGGCCGGTGATGTAGGACCTAAAACTCGTCTTGACGCCCCAGACCAACTCGCCGGACTTTGCCTTCGGGCTGGTGTTCGGCTTGGGTTTTGGGCTCGGCGAGACGGTCGGCTGAGTGGTCGCTGCCGTTGTGGGCGCCGTGGTTGGTTCGACCGTCGGCTCAGCAGTGGGTGCTGTTGTCGGTCCGGTGGTCGGCTCAGTCGGCTCTGGCGTAGAGGCGACGTCGAAGGTCGCGCTGATCGGATCCAACTGCTCACCTGCGGTGTACATCGGGAAACCGTCGTAGATGAAGGCCGCTTCGCCGGCTTTGGTGAGTGTTGCCGGCGCGGCATTGACCTTCACCGTGGTGGCAGTTTTGGTGACCCGGCCGGCCAGGTTGACGGTGGCGAAAACGACGTCGGTTTTGCTTGCGCCGGTGCTGTCGAGAACGTCGACGACCAATTGTGCGCCGCTTGCCTTGTTCACCAGCCGCGGGTTGGAAATGGTCACGTCCAGCTCATTTTTGTGGCCGACAAAACGCACTGATCCTGCGGTACGAGCCTCGCCAGCACTATCGGACCAGTCACCCGTGGCATTGACGAAGGTGGTGACCGAGCCGTTGTCGGTTGCACCGCCGGCGACGGTCACCGAGCCGTGGGCGATGTTGCTGACGATGTAGCTGCGGAAACTTTCCTTTACGCCCCAGGTGATCGAGCCGCCGGTGACCGGTTCGCTCGGTTCGTTCGCGTCCGCGGTCATCATCGGCAGCGAAAATACTGCCAAAACCAATGCAGCGGAGACAACCACTGATCGCCGCCATATTCCGGCTCGATTCGACTGAATCGGGTCGCTCATCGTCAAACTCCCATCGAGTCCATCGTTTGGACCCCGTCGCCAACCACTTGACCCACCCTAGTCTAAGGTGTGCCTTACCTACATCGGTCGGCGGGTAGTCGGCCCAATCTGGAAGGAACCCAATGAGGTCCAAATCCCTCGTGCGCAGTCGCCGCGCATTGGCGTGGAGTTCAGCAACCGCACTAGCCGCAGGCCTGCTCGCGTTCGTCCCCACCTCGGCGGCACAAGCCGACGAAACTCCCGTAGTGCCGACCGTCAGTGTTTCAAAAGTCTCGTTCTTCGCCGATGAAACGGCTACCGTCACGGTAACCGGCACCGGGTTCAACCCCGACTCGGCAATCGGCGCCCGCCCGCCACTTGCTGGCAAGAAGTCCGGCGCATACGTGATCTTCGGCAAATTCGCCGCCAACTGGAAACCGTCAGCAAGCGCACCATCGTCTGCACGAAAGGTCGCCAACCAGGTGTGGGCACTACCCGAGCCCTCACTGAGCGAACCGACCCTAGCCACCTCCTGCGCCAATGGTGGTTGCGTCGAACTGAAATCAGACGGATCCTTCACAACCACCATCTCGGTCTCGAAGGCAGCAGCCGACACCGCCGCTGGAACTGATCAAAACCTAGTCAACTACGGCATCTACACCCTCGCCGGCAGCGGCGCCGTGGTCGCCGACTACGAGACCTATACCCCAATCGAGTTCGTTAAGCATGAAAGCAATCTTCAACTAGCGGACGCGGTCGCGTTCGCGGGTTCAACTAAGTCGCTGACTGCCACGCTTGCAACAGGTGCAACCGGCAACGTGACGCTTTCGGGCTTGCCCGATGGCAACCTAGTTAGCCCTGTCGATGACGGGGTGGCCACGTTCACTGTTCCGGCGAATCTTCCCATTGGTTCCTACGAACTTTCCGTTTCGTACGAAGGTGACGATAACTACGCCCGATCTGAACACACCGCTAACCTTCGGGTCGTCACCTCAACGCCGAGCGTGACCGTGTCGACGACCGAGTTCCAGGCAGACGAAGTAGCCACGATTACCGTCGAAGGATCTGGGTTTGACCCGAGCGCCGTGACATCACTTACGCAGCCACTGGTCAACCGACCCGCAGGCGTATCCATCACCTTCAGCAAGTTCTCCGAAGAGTGGCAGCCCAGCAAGAGTGCCCCCGCAGAGAATCGTCTGCGTAACAACAACTCGCTCAAATGGGCGGTGCTCGCTGAAGACTCCGCGGCCGTCGGCGGCCCCGCAGCAGGTGCGATCGAGTTGAAATCAGACGGTACGTTCACGGCAGAATTGACTGTCGACAAGGCCGCTTTAGACGAACTTGTGCCTCAGCAGGGTGCAGATCAACCAATGCGCTACGGCATCTATACCTATGCCGGTGGGGTCAATACGAAGCACGAGCCTTACGAGACGTTCACTCCGATCAAGTTCAAGACCACGGTCGACACGGCCGGCCTGAATACGACGTTCGGCAAGGGTGGAAGCCTCACCCTTACGACGTCGGCCGAAGGAACTGTCAACGTGCCTGGCCTGGGCGAAAAGTCCACCACGGACGGCAAGGTCACTTTCTCCGTCCCGACGAACACCGCAGTCGGCTCGAAGACCTACACCGCCACGTTCACCCCAAGCGATGGCGCGTTCCTGACCTCAACCAAGTCCTTCACGGTCACCGTCGCTAAGGCGACCGTGAGCACTTCGGCCAAGGTCACCAAGAAGCCGACGAAGCGCAAGACTGGGTCGGCCACGATCTACGTCGCCGGAGTTCGTGGCGTCACCGCACCATCAGGGGCAGTCACCCTGAAGCTAACCAAGGGCAAGAGCGCCAAGTACGTGCGCGCCACGGTACGCAACGGCGCGGTGAAGGTCAGTTTGCCCAAGCTAGCCAAGGGCAAATGGACCGTGCAGGCCGCCTATGGTGGCAACGCGAACTACAACGCGCGCGGCTACGCAGTGGTGGGATCGATCAAGGTCACCAAGTGAGCTGATCTTCACTACCTAAGCTCGAGGGCTGACGTCACCTGGTGACGTCAGCCCTCGACTTAGTTGTGGCCAAAGCGCAATCGGGGCCGCAGCTTTTGGGGTCTCCCTCCCAGCCGTTCGCCGCGAGAACCGCTGCCACTTTCGCAGCGGTTGCACATGGACGCTCAAAGACCTGGCCCCAGCCAAGCCGGATTGCCAACCGGCCTTCGGACGCAATTTCAAGATCGCGCTCAAGGTCGCGATCGCGCTGTCTGCTTGAAGAATGAAACTGCCGACCGTCGAGTTCGATTACGGCAAGTCCAGCTAAATCGACATCGCGATACTCCACACCATTTGGACTGACGTGGCGGAACTGCCTCGTGCCAACCGGCAATCGGTGCGGCCGTTCAACTTGGTCGAGGTAGCCATGCTCAAGTACTGACCAAGTACCGGTCGCGAGGTCTTCAATGACTCGACTCAGGAAACCTCGCCGGCGTATTCGAGCACGACTGCTTAGGGCCGCGCTAAGGCGTTCAGCAGTGGTCCGACGAGAGCCAACCGCGGCCGCCAAAACCGCTACTGA
>JAKPAQ010000582.1 GCA_029779385.1 Actinomycetes bacterium
ACTCGCGGTTGACCTTGATTCGCTTGGGGCGGCGGAGTTGGTTTCAGCGTCCAAGACGGTGCAGGCGATCATCAGTCGGGCACAGCGGCTGCAGTTCGCGTTGACTTCTGCTGCCGCACGCAAAGAGGCACACAAGGCGGCTGGGGCGGGTTCGATGGCGTCCCTCGTTGCGGCGGAGGCTGGGTTGTCTCGTCGGGGTGCGGCGAGGCATCTGAAACTCGCGGCGCAACTTGACGAGTCGCCCGTGTTGGCTGAACAGTTGTCGAAACCTGGGATGAGTACCGACAAGGCTGCCGTAGTCGCCAAAGCCCTCGACGCCCTGCCGATCGATTTGTCGGCGGCCGAGCGTTCTGCGGTTGAGACTGATTTGGCTGAGGCCGCGCCAGGCATGCTGCTCGAGCAGCTCCAGCACAAGGCCCGTCGTGCTGTTGAGGTCGTTGACCGCGAACGCGCCGACCGGATCGAAAACCAAGAGTTGGTTCGTCAAGAAGAAGCGGCAGTCCAGGCGGCAGAGTTTTGGATGACTCGACCTGATGAGGCCGGGATGGTCAAAGGCGGCTTCCTTGTGGACGCGTTGACCGCCGACATGCTCCGGTCTGCGTTAGAAGCGAAAACCAGTCCACGTCGGCGCAACGAGAATCTCGACACCGACACCGGTGAACTCACTTTCGAGGACGCGACCCTCGATTCGCCGCCGTCCTATAAAGAGCGCGCCGGGAACGCGTTCGCTGACCTCCTGCGGCATCTGCCGACCTGTGAGTTCGGGAACCACGGCGGCGTTGCCGCCACCCTCATGATTACGGTTTCTGAAGACTCGCTGCGTGGTCGCTGCGATGCTGCTGGGGTTACCGAACACGGCACTAGAGTTTCGGCTGGCCAACTACGACAGTTGGCCTGCGGTGCTGGCGTCCTGCCGGCAGTACTCGGCAGCCAATCACAGGTCTTAGACCTCGGGCGCACCCAACGACTCCACAGCCCGGCCCAACGACGGGCCCTCGCCCACCGGGACCTAGGTTGCGCGTTCCCAGACTGTGACCGGCCGCCCGGCTGGACCGAAACCCACCACATCAAATCCTGGCTCCACGACGGACCAACCGATCTGGACAACGGGGTCCTACTCTGCGGCAACCACCACCGACAAGTTCATCACTCGGGTTGGCGAATCGAACTCAACCCCAGAGACAAGAGACCAGACTTCTACCCACCCGGAAAACAAACACCGATAAGAAACACCAGATACCGGCCACTCGTCGCCTAACGGTTCGGCTGAGTTTGAGTACCTAGCGTGCCCCGCCAAATCGAGCCGGGGGGACTCAAGAGAAGGCGGGGCCGACTTTGACTATAACTCAGGAATCGCGTTGACGGCGAGCCGCAAACAAAATTCCTGCACCGGCGAGCAACATGATGCCGCCGACTGCGATCACTGAGACGGATGCGGCCGAGCCGACCTTCGGCAAGTTGTTGCTTCCGCTTCCACTGTCGCTATCGCTGTCGTCGCCGTCGCCGTTGCTGGCGTCCTCGACCACATAAATCGTGTACGTGGCAGCACCGGACCTTTCGCCGGTGGCAACCAGTTCGTAAACGTCGCCGTCCTGGGAAGAGGCCGGCAAGGTCACGTTGACCGGAACATCGCCAGCACCGTTGGCTGCCTTGTTCAACGTTGCGGTCGAGACCGCGGTGCGAATGAAAGCCAACTGGCCGTTGGCGCCGTCAGGGCCGGTCATCGTCACCGCCACCGACTCGCCCGGCTCAAAACCGGTGAACGTCACCGTGAAGCTGGCTGCGGGTGCGACGGTGCGCTGGCCACCGTCTGGCGCGGTCGGCGTGTATGCGTTGGCGCCAATCGGCGCAAGAACTAGAGCGAACACGGCGGCAAGGATTGCCACGGCTTTCAAGCGAAATGCGTTCATTGGAGTCTGACTCTTCCCATCCCGAAAATCCCGAAAATTGACTGCCTCCCGAGGAAGCAAATCCACGAGGCCCACCGATAGCATAACCGCACAAGAAGATTCCGAATGACCGATCCGGAAAATCGAGATGAATCTCGGTGCGTGAGATGGCTCACATCAGCTCAGCGTCACGCCCGCGCCGGCGCCGGCGCCACCAGCGACCGTCCCGACCAGCGCCAACAACACCCAAATCGAGTTGAACGCCACGTGCATCACCAGCGCGCCCCAAAACCGGCCAGTTACCAACACGACGACCGCAGCGGTCAAGCCCACCGCGATCGTCGAAACCGCGCCCACCATCGACAAGGTGAACTCCCCGGCCACCTGGTGGGTCAACATGAACAAGCCCGAGTTGATGATCGCTGCCGCCACGGCGGCAGCGGCCGGTGAACTCGTCAGGCGACAAAATACGGTGTAGAGGGCGACGAGCAGGAAGCCGCGAAAGAACAACTCCTCGACTATCGGGGCGATCAACCCGGCCGCGACCACCCCGTTGAGCCACCACAGGGACGGCAGCTCCCCTGCCGAGTTCGCGAACGTCGGCCACGGCATGAAGCCGTTGGCCTGCCACGCCAACCCGTCCACGAAGAACCGCAACACGAGCGCCAACGCCAACCCGACAACGACGTCGCTGGCGCGGAAATCGAAAAGCCGGCGAGGCACCGTGATCCGGTAAGCCGCGAAAACGGCCGCAAGCAGTACCAGCCAAAACGCGACGTTCGCGACGAACAACCCGACCGCACTCGACGCCGAGGCCGACAGGAACCACAACGCGCCCAAACCGACCGCAAGCGCGGCAATCGCCCAGCCGACTTGCGCCCAACCCCAACGATGCGTCGCACCACGTTCAAGCCACGAATGGCCGCTGCGACGGTTGCCGCGCGCACTCGGCGCGGACGGTTCGGGCTGCAGATCAGTCACCGTGGCACCTTACGTCAACCGCCCTCACTGAACTGGCGGTCATGCGATAATTTCGGGCGACGCTCTTTGGACTGCGCTGTAATCGCGAGCGTCGAAACCGTGCCAAAGGAGAGGTCCGAGTGCGTCACGCCATCGCCGTCGCGTTTCGACACAATCGAGTTCTAGCGTTAGCGGTTTGCGACGTCGCCGCCTGGGTGTTGGCGTTCTTCCTTGCGGCCGCGCTCCGATTTGAGACCGCCGAACTCTCCCTCAACCTCAGTTTCACGAGCGACTATGGGACGATCCCGGTCTATGGCTGCCTCGTGTTGGCGGCAGTCGCCTCCACCATCCACCTGACCGTGGGCTGGTTCCTGCGCCTGCACCAGGGCCGCCACCAGATCGCCAGTTTCGAAGAGCTGTTCACCCTGCTTTCGGTAGTTCTGATCGCCGGCGGCGTCACCACCTTTGTGAACTTCGCCACAGACCCGCTGGTATTTCCGCGTTTCTCAGTGGTGACGGCTTCGGCGTTGGCGCTTCTGATGATGGTCTGGCCCAGAGCCCTGTGGCGGATGCAAATCACTCGCCGCCACCAAATCCCTGACGAGGCCGACGCCACCGACGTGCTGATTATCGGCGCCGGCGACGCCGGCTGCGACCTCGTCCGCTCCATGCACGGCGACCCAAACCGGGCCTGGCGGCCAGTCGGGTTCATCGACGACGACCCGAACAAGCGCCACTTCCGCTACCGCGGCGTCCAAGTACTTGGCCGTTCGCGCGACCTTGCCAAAATAGCCGACGAAACCGGTGCCCAAACCGTCATCATCGCTGTGCCGAGCGCGCCGTCGGCGACGATCCGCTCACTCAACGACGACGCGATCGCCGCCGGGTTGGACGTCAAAGTGCTGCCCGGCGTCAATGACATCTTGGGCAGC
>JAKPAQ010000590.1 GCA_029779385.1 Actinomycetes bacterium
GCAATAGCTTCGCCGTCGCAGCTCAGCGTGC
The DNA here is from genome assembly GCA_029779385.1 of Actinomycetes bacterium. Next base: position 32 of record JAKPAQ010000590.1, read on the forward strand.
CGACGATCGTTGCGTAGCCCTGCTCTGCGGCCACCGTGTCGTAGCGAAAGGTGTACCAGGCGGAAGGATCGGCAGGCGGGTCGCGCAGGATATGGGCGGTCCAACTCACAGTGCTCGCAGCCGTTGGACCGGTCGCCATCGGCAGCACGGCAGGCGGCCAACAGTCCAGCAGGCCGAGGACTGCTCCAACCCCGCTCGCTGGTTCCTGGTGGCGGCAATAACCGCCGAGCGTGCCGCGTGACGAGCCAGTGAAGGGGAAGTCCCCGAGCCCCCAGCGAATTTCGAAATGTTGCATGCACACAGGCACGATGCCTTCGAGGTACGGCATCACGGGTGATTCATCGAAACTGGTGTCGATCTCCGGGGCCGGTGGAAGAACTTCGATCGCCGACTCCCTTGTGCGAGCAAACACCGCTTGGGCTCGCGTTCGGATCGAACCGTCCTGAGTAACGGTTGCGCCTGCAAACGCCGTGGCCGTCCCCGTCTTGTCCAAATGCGTGTTGATCTGCGCGCTTCCAGGACTGATTGGCCCGGCGAACGAAATCGATAGCGTCCGCAATGACAGGTCGGTCGGGACAAGGTCGGTCATTGCCTCGGCGACTGCCGCTCCGACGAGGCCGCCGAACAACGTGCGGCCTTGGGCCCAGTCTGGCCCCGCCGTCAGTTCCCACTCGCCGTTCCCAATCCTCTTGGGGACTGACGCGGAGGCGAAACTTCTTGGTTGTTCAGCTTGGCTAGTGCTCACATCGTCATCCAGTAATTCGTTGGGCTGCAAGTTTCCCGGAAATCAACACCATCGGAACTCCTACGCCGGGGGTCGTGCCGGAGCCGGTAAACACCACGTTGTCACCCCAGAGATTGCGCGGTCGAAACGGCCCCGTCTGCGTGAATGAGTGACTCGCAGCGAATGGGGCTCCGGCCGCCATCCCTTGAGCCTCCCAGTCTGCCGGAGTGGTCAGGCGTTCGGTGGTGATCGCATCTCCGAAACCGATGTAGCCGTTGGCCTCGAGAGTCTCGATCATTTGGTCTCGGTATTGCGGGCCGAACGTCTTCCAGTCAATGGCGGATCGATTGTTCGGGGTGGGGAACAGGACGTAGTAGTTCTCGTGCCCGTCCGGGGCCAGTTGCGGGTCGGAATGTGTCGAGTTGGTGACGAAGAAGCTTGGGTCACTCATGATCTGTTGATCATCGATCAGCTCCTTGAACACACCCTTCCAGGAACGACCGAAGTGGATGTTGTGGTGAGCGATCTGGCTGTAGCGGGCTGTCGATCCGGCTAACAGAACGGCGCAAGAGGGGGAGTAGGTCAAACGGCGAATCGACCACGGTTCATACCCGAGCAGGTCGCGGTAGGCGATTGGCAGGTCGGGATTGAGGACCACCACGTCTGCTTCGATTCGTTCACCGTCTTTGGTGATGACCGCGCTGGCACGGTCGCCATGGACTTCCACTGAAGCGACTTCGGTGTTGTATCGGAAGGAGACGCCATGTTTCGCCGCGGCCGCCGCCATCGCGACGGGAACGGCGTGCATCCCACCTTTCGGGAAGTACACCCCGGCGACTGAATCCATATACGCAATGACGGCATAGATCGCCAATGCGTCGAACGGCGACATTCCCGCGTACATGGCCTGGAAGGAGAAGACACGTTGGGTGCGCGGATCCTTGAGGAATTCGTTGACCTTGGGTGCTAATCGGCGGAAGCCGCCGATTGCGGTCAGCCTGGCAAGGTTGGGGGTGAGCAGATCGAATGGCGAATCGATGT
>JAKPAQ010000595.1 GCA_029779385.1 Actinomycetes bacterium
CGTTCGGTCCGGGGAGAAAATCGAACTTTCCACTTCCTCGACGTCCTGCTCCAGTTCGCGAGCGACGACCTCATAGCGGTCAACGATCGCATCCATTACCGCGTGCATGCCTGCAATCGGCCCCTGCCGCAAACGTTCGGGGGACCGTTCGGCCTCGTAGCGGGCCCCCGACAAGTGGGGGCCGCCGTGACGCACAGTCAGCAGATAGTGCTCGCCGAGGCAGAGATTCACCTCATTTGTGGTGATGTCGTCGTCGCGGTAGGAGACGACTTTCATCGAGATGAACATGTGATCGCTAAACCGGTCGAGTTTTGGCCGCTGGTGAGACTCAAGGGCGTCTTCGATTGCCAACGGGTGCAAACCAAGAGCCCCACCGATCCGGGCCATCTCGGCCTGGGTGGGGTTGTTCACCCCAATCCACAAGAAGTCGTTTCCGGTCAGAGCCGCGAGCGTGTCATCGAGGGTGTCCGGGTCGGGATCAGTCTCTTCGCGGATGCCATCGCGATAGACGGCGCAGTCGATCATCACCTGATCATTGTGGCTGTAGCCGAACAGATAGGCTCAACGACATGCAGAGTTGGCCGCAACCCCATGTTCCAGTCTTGGCCGATCTTGGTCTTGGACTAGGCGACGCGGTTCGAGTGCACGACACGTCCACCGGGTCGTTAGTGCCAAGCGATCCTGAAGGTCAAGCGCGCCTCTACGTTTGCGGGATTACGCCCTATGACGCGACTCATTTGGGTCACGCAAACACGTACTTGGCCTTCGACTTGCTGCAGCGCGCCTGGAAGGATCGCGGCCTCGAAGTCCATTTCACTCAAAATGTCACCGACGTCGATGACCCGCTGCTCGAACGCGCGACCGCCACCGGCGTCGACTGGGTCGCCCTCGCCGAATCAGAGACGCAACTGTTCCGCGAAGACATGACGGCGCTGCGGATCCTGCCGCCAGAAAACTACATCGGAGCGGTCGAGTCGATTCCGCTCGTCCTTGAGCTGATCGAACGACTCGCCAAAACCGGCGCGGTTTATCAAGTCGATGACGACTACTACTTCGAAGTTCATGCCGCTGGTGGTTTCGGTGAGGTCTCGGGTTATTCGGCCGAACAGATGCACGAGATTTTCCCGCAGCGCGGTGGCGACCCAGCACGAGTTGGCAAACGCGACCCCCTCGACTGTCTGCTGTGGCAAGGCGAACGTCCTGGCGAACCGTCGTGGGACTCACCCCTTGGCAAGGGTCGGCCAGGTTGGCATATCGAGTGTTCGGCGATCGCCCTGCATCACTTGGGTACTGCCTTCGACGTTCAAGGTGGCGGTTCGGATCTGATCTTCCCGCACCACGAGATGTCTGCCGCCGAAGCCGAACTCGCCACCGGCGAGCCGTTCTCACTGGCCTACGTCCACGCCGGCATGGTCGGCTTCGAGGGCGAGAAGATGAGTAAGTCGAAGGGCAACCTGGTGCTCGTTTCGCGCCTTCGTGCTGACGGCCACGACCCGATGGCGATCCGGCTTGCCCTGTTGACTCACCACTACCGCGAAGACTGGGAATGGTTCGGCCACGAGATTGCCGAGGCGCAGGAACGGCTCGCTTCGTGGCGCGCCGCGCTGGCGCGCCCGGCTGCGCCCGAAGCAGCACCCGTGGTCGCTGCCCTGCGGGCGGCTTTGACCAACGATCTCGACGCGCCCGCCGCCATCGCAGTGATCGACGACTGGGCCGCGACCAGCGGCGACGATCCGAATGCGAGCGCAATCGTTGGTGCGGCTGTCGATGCCCTGCTCGGCGTGGAGCTTTGAACCGATGGCAAAAATTGCGCTGACTCTCGGTTCTGGTGGCGCGCGCGGATACGCACACATCGGCGTGATCGAAGAATTGACTGCGCGCGGCCACGAAATCGTCGCCGTCAGTGGGGCTTCGATGGGTGCACTGGTTGGTGGCCTCTACGCCACCGGAAAACTCAACGACTTCACCGACTGGTCCAAGTCACTCACCGGATTTGATGTGTTGCGGTTCCTCGACCCAAGCTGGAACGCGCCCGGGGCAGTAGCTGCCGACAAGATCATGTCTCGCTGCGCTGAAATCGCTGGCGAAGTACAAATCCAGGACCTACCGATCCCATTGACGATCGTCGCCACCGACCTGTTGGCCCAACGTGAAGTGTGGCTTCAGGAGGGTCCGCTGATCCCGGCAATCCGAGCTTCCATTGCCATTCCGGGGATGATTTCGCCACAAACCATAAACGGCCGCGTCCTGGTTGACGGAGGACTGTTGAACCCAGTGCCAATCGAGCCGACCGCAGCAGCCGAGGCCGACTTCCGGGTGGCCGTGTCACTGCTCGGCCAACGCGAACGACAGTCCCCGGCGGTCGCCGAAGAATCCACTGCTCGCCGCGAAGACTGGTACGACAAGGTCCTCGCGATGTTTGGTCGCGATCCACAAGTGACGCAAGAAAAAGGGCCACAGGGACCGGACCTGCGCGTCAGCGACGTCACTTCGCTTTCGCTGGACGCCGTGCAGAATCTTGTTGCCCGCTATCGAAGCGCCGGGTTCCCGCCAGATCTGCAAGTGACCGTCCCGATCAGTGCAGCCAGAACGGTTGATTTTCATCGAGCCAGCGAACTCATCGAGCTGGGTCGAGAACTTGCCACCGAAGCCTTCGATGGTCGTCTCTGAAACTAAAAATTAGTTATCGTCGGTCGGCCGGCGAAGATAGCGCTCAAACTCACGAGCGATTGCATCGCCTGATGCTTCGGGAAGTTCACCGGCGTCGCGCTCCTCTTCCAAGGAGCGAACATACGACGCCAGGTCCTCATCCTCAGCCATGAGCTGATCGGCGGACTTTTGCCAGTCCCGGACAAACTCGGGTAGCAACCCTTGGGGCAAAGCCATCGCCAGTGCATCCTCCAGCGCACCAAGTAGTGACAAAGTGGCCTTCGGGCACGGCGGTTCCGCGAGGTAGTGGGGCACTGCCGCCCATACGCTAGCCGCGGCAAAGCCGGCGTGGGTTGCGGCGTCGTGCAGGACCGTCGAGATACCGATCGGGCCGGAGTATTTGGCCTGTTCCATCCCGAGTCGTTCCATCAACTGCGGGTCGTTCGTCATCGCGCTGGTCGCAATAGGCCGCGTGTGCGGGTTGTCAGAAAGCAACGCGCCCAACGTGACGAATTCGCGAACTCCGGCCGAGTGGGCCAGCGAAATAATCGACGAGCAGAAGGACTGCCACCGGTAGTTGGGTTCTGGCGCGCGCACCAGCAGGACGTCGCGCGCCAAATTAGGCGGTTGGGCCAAAAAGATCGTTGGTGTCGGCCAACTGATCTCTCGTTGACCGCCTTCGCTCACGTTCAGTACCGGACGGACCGCTTGGAAGTCGTAAAAATCTTCGGGGTCAAGTTCGGCAAAGACTTCCGCATCCCACTCCTGGATCAGGTGATCGACCACTCCACTGGCCGCATCGGCAGCGTCGTTCCAGCCGTCGAAAGCCGCCACCAGCCACGGGTCACGCAGGTTCAACCAGGTTTCAGGCTCAAAAGCACCAGCAGCGTCGGTCACCCGTTAAGACTACTCATCTTCTGTGCGGTAACCCAGATTTGAGGACAACCAGCGTTCCGTCTGAGCAACCGTCCAACCCTTGCGTTCGGCGTAGTCCTCCACCTGGTCCCGGCCGATTCGGCCAAGGACGAAGTATTGCGACTTCGGATGCGAGAAATACAGTCCGCTCACCGAGGCACCCGGCCACATTGCCATCGAATCGGTCAACTCGATACCGGCGCGTTCTTGGACGTCAAGCAGCGACCAGATCGTCGACTTTTCGGTGTGCTCGGGGCAGGCTGGGTAGCCCGGCGCGGGCCGGATCCCGTCGTAGCGTTCCTTGATCAGGTCGGTGTTGTCGAAGTCCTCGTCGGGGGCATAACCCCAGAACTCGGTCCGGACACGTTCGTGCAGTCGCTCGGCGAACGCCTCAGCCAACCGGTCAGCCAACGCCTCGACCATGATCGCCGAATAGTCGTCCAACGCTGCCTTGAACTCCATCACTTTGTCGGTGCTGCCTAGACCGGCGGTTACCGCGAAGGCACCGATGTAGTCGGGTAACCCCGAATCGGCCGGCGCGATGAAGTCGGCCAGCGAACGGTGGGGGACACCGGGACGGTGTTCGGTCTGCTGGCGCAGGTGGTGAAACCGGCCCAACTCGGTGGTGCGTGATTCGTCGGCGTAGACGATTGTGCTGTCTTCGTCGCGCCCGGCCGGGAACAGGCCATACGCCGCCGACGCGGTCAGCCACTTCTCGTCGATGATCTTGTCGAGCATCTCGTTCGCATCGTCAAAGAGTCGCCGCGCTGCCTCGCCTGAACCGGGGGAGTTCAAGATGTCGGGGAAAGACCCCTTCATCTCCCACGCGTTGAAGAACGGCTGCCAGTCGATGTAGTTGCGCAGTTCGGTCAGCGAATAGTCGGTGATCGTTTGTGCGCCGAGCACCTTGGGAACTGGCGGAACGTAGTTGCTCCAGTCCAGTTCGGTCTGGTCTGCTCGCGCTGCAGCCAACGGCAGGATCTTCTTGGCGTCGCCGCGGGCCGCATGCCGTTCACGCAGCGAGTCGTAGTCGGTTTTCAGGTCCGCCAGAAGCGCCGGGCGCCTTTCGTCTGAAAGTAGCGAGGCAACCACCGGAACCGAACGGGAGGCGTCCTTGACCCAAACGACCGGGCCATCGTATTTGCGGTCCACCTTCACCGCCGTGTGCGCGCGCGACGTGGTTGCGCCACCGATCAGTAGTGGGATTTCGAAGTTCTGCCGCTTCATCTCGGCGGCGAAGTTCTCCATCTCGTCCAGCGACGGGGTGATCAGTCCAGATAGGCCGATCACGTCGGCCTTGTGTTCGATGGCCGCATCCAAGATCTTCTGCGCCGGAACCATCACGCCAAGGTCGATCACTTCATAGTTGTTGCACTGCAGCACCACGCCGACGATGTTCTTGCCAATGTCGTGCACATCGCCCTTGACGGTCGCCATCACGATCGTGCCGTTGGTGTTGCTGGCGTCGCCGGGTTGCTTCTCAGCCTCGATGAACGGGATCAGGTAGGCGACCGCCTTCTTCATCACCCGCGCCGACTTGACCACCTGCGGCAGGAACATTTTGCCGTCTCCGAACAGGTCGCCGACGACGTTCATTCCGTCCATCAACGGGCCTTCGATCACTTCAATCGGGCGGCCGCCACGTTCGGAAATCTCCCGGCGAAGCTCCTCAGTGTCGGCTTCGACGTGCGCGTCGATGCCCTTGACGAGCGCGTGGGTGATCCGTTCGGCCGGGGGCAGTTCACGCCACTCCTCGGTGGCTACCTCGGCAACGGCTCCCGTGCCGGCGAAGTCACCGGCGATTTCAAGAAGGCGTTCGGTGGCGTCCTCGCGCCGGTTCAAGATCACGTCTTCGATACGGTCGCGCAGTTCGGTGGGCACTGTGTCGTAGGGCACGAGGGCGCCGGCGTTGACGATGCCCATGTCCATGCCGGCCTTGATCGCGTGGAACAAGAACACCGCGTGGATCGCTTCGCGAACAGTGTTGTTGCCCCGGAACGAGAACGACACGTTTGAGACGCCGCCCGAAACGAGCGCACCGGGCAGGTTCTGCTTGATCCAGCGCGTCGCTTCGATGAAATCGATGCCGTAGTTCGCGTGCTCTTCGATCCCGGTCGCCACCGCGAACACGTTCGGGTCAAAAATAATGTCTTCGGCCGGGAAACCGACTTCGTCGACGAGTATCCGGTAGGCGCGGGCGCAGATCTCTTTACGGCGTTCGAGGTTGTCGGCTTGGCCGTCTTCGTCGAACGCCATGACCACGACGGCTGCGCCGTATTTGCGGCATAGGCGCGCTTCGCGAACGAACTTCTCTTCGCCTTCTTTGAGCGAGATCGAGTTCACGATCGACTTACCTTGGATGGCTTTGAGGCCGGTCTCGATCACCGGGAACTTCGATGAGTCGACCATCACCGGGACGCGGCTGATGTCGGGTTCGGTCGCGATCAGCTTGGTGAAACGATCCATCGCGGCGACGCCGTCGATCATCCCCTCATCCATGTTGATGTCAATGACTTGCGCACCGTTCTCAACCTGTTGTAGCGCGACGGCCAGGGCGGTGGGGTAGTCCTCGGCCTTGATCAGGTTCCGGAACCTCGCCGAGCCGGTGATGTTGGTTCGTTCGCCGACGTTCAAGAACAGCGACTCTTCAACAACCGTCAACGGTTCGAGGCCAGACAGTCGCAGCGCCGGCCTGATCTCGGGCACATCGCGCGGCGTGAAACCGCCAACGACTTCGGCGATCCGGCCGATGTGCTCGGGGGTGGTGCCGCAGCAGCCGCCCACGAGGTTCAAGAATCCGGCTTCGGCGAAGTCCTTTAGCACTTCGGCGGTCTGGTTGGGGGTCTCGTCGTATTCACCGAACGCGTTCGGCAGGCCGGCATTCGGGTAACACGAAATATGACAGTCCGCAATCCGCGAAAGCTCAGCAATGTAGGGGCGCATTTCAGCAGCCCCGAGGGCACAGTTCAACCCGACGAGCAGGGGAGACACGTGCCGGATGGAGTTCCAGAAAGCCTCGACCGTTTGGCCAGACAGGGTGCGACCGGAAGCGTCGGTGATCGTGCCCGAGATGATCACCGGCCAGCGGCGGCCCTGCTGTTCGAACAGGGTTTCAACCGCGAAAATCGCTGCCTTGGCGTTCAGCGTGTCGAAGATCGTTTCGATCATCAACAGGTCGGCGCCACCGTCGACCAACGCTTGAGCGGCCACCAAATAGGCGTCGACGAGTTGATCCCAGGTGACGTTTCGTGCGCCTGGGTCGTTCACGTCGGGAGAGATTGACGCAGTGCGCGTGGTCGGGCCCAACGCGCCAGCCACATAGCGAGGTCGGTCGGCGGTGGCGACCTCGTCGGCCACCTCACGCGCCAACTTCGCGGCCGCATAGTTCAACTCATACGCCAGGTCGACCATCTCGTAGTCGTTTAGCGAGATCGCGTTCGCGCTGAACGTGTTCGTTTCGATGATGTCGGCGCCGGCCAGCAGGTACTCGCGGTGAATGTCGGCGATGATCTTCGGCTGAGTCAAGGTCAACAGATCGTTGTTGCCGATGACGTCGCAGGACCAGTTGGCGAACCGGTCGCCGCGATATCCAGCCTCATCGGGCCGGTCGCGTTGGATCGCAGTTCCCATCGCCCCGTCAAGGATCAGGATCCGCTTGGCCATCTCGGCGCGAAGCGTCTCGGTTGCGTCCGGGCGGTGCGAAACCACGAAGGGCGAAGCAGTTGACTCAGTCATCGAAGAAAGACCTCAGCAGCGGTTACGAGTTAGGGGGTGCTGGGATCTTCCAGCCTGCGGCGGGCTCGCCTCGGCCTCGGGAAGAATCCGAACTATCTGCGCCAGTCTACGGTAGAAGTCATGAATAACCTGCCAGCCGCCGTGCTTTGGGACATGGACGGCACCCTCGTCGACACCGAGCCCTACTGGATCGAGAACGAGTACCGACTCGCCGCTGTCCACGGGAAGGTCTGGACCGAAGAAGACGCACTCCACCTGGTCGGCAGTGACCTGCTGGCCGCGGCGATCTTCATCAAGGAACGGCTCGACAGTCATATGGAGCCGACCGAGATTGTCGATTGGCTCGGTCACCGGGTGGGGGAGCGGCTGCGTGAGAAGCAGGACTGGCGCCCCGGCGCTCGCGAACTAAACGAAGCATTCCACCGCCTTGGCGTGCCTCAAGCGCTCGTGACGATGTCGTATGACTACATCGCTGCCCCGGTCGTGGAGGCTTTGCACTTTGAAGCGGTAGTCACCGGCGACATCGTCAGCAAAGGCAAACCCGACCCCGAGCCGTACTTGCTCGCGGCGAGAAAACTCGGCGTAAATCCCACTGATTGCTTCGCGATCGAAGATTCACGCACCGGCGCGGACTCGGCAAACGCGGCCGGCTGCTTCGTCGTCGCGGTGCCGCACGCGGTCAATGTTCCGCAAGCACCAAAACGGTCTGTGATTACCGGACTAGGTGGACTAGCCCCAGAAGACCTGATGGCGTTGCGTCCGACACGCTAAGTTTGTCCGCATGGCTGGGGGCTGGCGGATAGGCAAACTTGCGGGAGCGGACATCATCGTCCGCCCATCACTGCTGCTCATGGGCGTGGTGCTCGTCATCGTTTTCGCCCCACAGTTCAAGGAACTCAATCAAGGCCCCAACCCGTATCTAATCTCGATCGCGTTCGTCCTGAGCGTCTATGTGTCCGTCTTCTTGCACGAAGTAGCCCATCTACTGGCCGCCCGCTGGTTCGGAATGCCGGTGCCAGTGATCGAGCTGCATCTACTCGGCGGCGAGACCCAAATCGAAGGCGACTCTAATCATCCCTGGCAAGAGTTCACCATCTCGGTCGTCGGTCCGCTCAGCTCGGCGATAATCGGCCTAGCGGCCTTCTGGGGTGCGCAAGCAAGTTCAGGCGCGCTCTATTCAGTGCTTTGGTCGCTTGGCTTCATCAACATTCTGGTTGCCGCCTTCAACATGTTGCCCGGACTGCCGCTTGACGGCGGACGAGTGCTGCGGTCGATCATTTGGGGCGTTACCGGCAGTGAAGCCAAAGGCGTACGGATCGCCGGTCGGATCGGTCGTATCGCTGCAGTGCTGTTGATTACGGTCGCAATTGTGACCATGTTCGATCAAGGGGCCCTAGCGATTGGTCGGGCGATGCTGATCTTGGCGGTCGCCCTGTTTCTGTGGCAAGGCGCCACGTTCGCACTTCGTCACGGGGTCGGGTTAGCGCAAATCGGTTCTCTCAGTGCCAGCGGGCTGATGACCCGGCAACAGCCCCCGGCCGGTTCGGCAGTCATCGCTGCTTCTCTCTCAGGCCGAAGCCTGCTCACCGCGATGGCCGAAAATCCGGCCGGCTCCTATGCACTTGTCGACCAAACCGGACGCATCGTCGGGACCCTGTTCGCCGACGCGGTCGACCAGGCCTATCGTGATGCTGGATGAATC
>JAKPAQ010000050.1 GCA_029779385.1 Actinomycetes bacterium
GGTAGTATCGGCGGCGATGATCACCACGTTGCCGGTGACACCCCCGGCGTTCAGGTCGGCCCAACGCGTAGAGGTCAGTGTGGTGGTGTTCACCTCGCTGAAACTCATGCTCGAAAGCACGCTGTTGTTCATCGTGGTGATGGTACTGGCCGAGTTGCCGATCCATACCTGCATGTCGCTGTCGTTGACCACGTAGCCCAGATAAGCCTGGTCGAGTTTCACGTTCTGCGAGAACTGCAGCACGACGTAGTTGTTGCGGCCGACGTTATCGACGGTATGGCTGCTACCACTGCCCGACTCGCTTGAATCGGTGACGCCGAGACCACCACTATAGGCACCGAGCCAGGCGTCCTGCCAGGTGTTGGTACCTTTGGTTTGGCTGAACGCGCGCGCCGTCACTGAGACTCCGGTCAGGGCATCCGTATAGGTGCGCGAGTTGCCGTCGGTGCCGTCAGTCGCACTGCTGCCGCTGAAATCGAAGGTTACCGGGCGGCAATCCGGCGTCAGGCCGGCATCCAGCGTCGGATTGTTCTCGCCCGAGGCCAGCGTAACCACCTGCGTCTTGCCCGTCACCAGGTCGGCATCGGAGTCGGTCACCTCGGTAGCGGCCGCCGCGTCCTTCGTGGTGAAACTGTAGCCTGTCAGCGGCACGAATTGCACCTGATACTGCACACCGGGAGTCAGCCCGGTAAATGCGTAGTTGCCGCTCGCGTTTGTGGTCGTTGTCGCTGTCGTGTCGCCGATGCCATTGATCACGCCGTCGGCGCCGCCACCGATCAGCTTCACGGTCGCGCCCGCGACACCGACTTCACCGTCATCCTGCTTGCCGTTGCCGTTGCAATCCAGCCAGACCCTGTCGCCCAGCGATGCGGTCTGGTAGACGCCCGCATCGACGCTCAGGTTCTGCTCGCCGGCGGCAATCGCGATGGTCCCGGTGGTCTTGGTCGCCGGATTGATGATGTCGCTGTCCAGGTTGTCGTCGCTGCCCTTGTCGCTCGGGCTCACCACATAGCCACTCGGAGTTTCGAAGGTAACCTGGTAGCTGCCCACGGCGACATCAAACAGGTAATTCCCGTTGGCGTCGGTAGTCGTGGTCTGCAGCACCACCGCCCCAACGGTGTCCTTGAGCAGCACGGTAACGCCGGCGAGGCCTTGTTCGCCGGCATCCTGGATGCCGTTGGCGTTGGCGTCCAGCCACACGCGATCGCCCAGGGACTGACCGAGCCCAGGGGTGGAATAGTGCGCGTCATCCGCGTCCGTAACCGGGATGCTGCCGCCTGTGCCGGTCACCGTCCCGGTATTGACAACGTCGGTACCACCCAGCACGGTTTCCGAAGCGGTATAGATCCAGGTTTCGTTGGTATCCAGCTTATGGTCGTTGTCAAGGTCGCCACTGACGTAGGTCACTGTCGTCAACCGCGAATCGACAACAATGACATTGTCAATGGCCACGTCACCCTGGTTCGTCACCTCGTACTTGAAGATCGCCTCACCACCAACAGGGATCACCGGACCACTACCAGGCAGATCGGCATCGTACCAGGCCGTCTCGTGGATGGTACCCGTCTCGGGAGTGCTGAGATCGGCTCCCAGTTCATTCTGCACCGCGAACTGGTTCTTGGTCGCTTCGATCAGCGCGGCGTTGCCGCTGTCGATGATGGCCGCCTTCGTCTGCGCGATGATCTCCGCGACGGTATACGCGTAGTCCACGTAAGGATTGGCCGCGTTCAGCAGGGCGGCCGAGGAATGGCGCAAAAGGGCGTTAACCCCGCCGCCATTTTGACCCAGTGCGTCCAGCAGTGTCGGCGCACCGCTAACATCGACCCCGAAGATTGCCTCGTAGCTGTCGGTCGGGGAATAGCCCGACTCGGGCCAACCCGCCAGCGGTGCCGGGCCAAATTCCGAATGGGTCTTCCAGAAGCCGGGAGTCAGACCCTCGCCGCCACCCGCCTCGGTTTCCCAGCGGCCCTTGACGTATTTTTCGATGTCGATCGCGGCGCTGTAGATGCCCGCGTCAATCGTCAGATTGTGTTCGTTCGGGGCCAGCGTAACGATCTCGGTCTTGCCGTTAGCGGGGTTGGCGTCGGAGTCGATGCCGTCAGAAGCGTTGCTGCCGACGTCGGGGGTGGTGAAGACGCTACCCGTCGGCTTCATGAACTGCACCTGGTACTGGACGCCCGGAGCCAGGTCGTTGAACTCATAGTAACCGTCCGCAGCAGTGGTGGTGGAAATCGTGGTATCGCCGATGCCATTGATCGTGCCGTCGGCGCCTCCACCGGTCAGTACAACGGTTACGCCCTCAACGCCGACTTCGTCGGAATCCTGTAGGCCATTGGTGTTGGCGTCAATCCAGACGTAGTCACCGAGGCTGGCCCTCGGGACGATATTATCGTGCGGGTCGGTATAAAAGCCTTGATCGATGGAATGGTTGAACTCGCCGGGGTTGAGATAGATCTTCCCGGAATAAATCTGGCCAGAGGGTTGCTTCACCCCGTTGCTGTCCAATTGCGTGTCCGGACCCTGCGTGTGGTCAGGGCTGACTCCGTTCAAATGCGAGGGCTGGACAAACTCCACCTGATATTCAAGCCCAGGGGTGAGGCCCTTGAACTCATAGTAACCCTTCTGAACGCCTGCAGTATGCGGATCGTCGCCGGTGGTGGTGGTCGCGAG
>JAKPAQ010000612.1 GCA_029779385.1 Actinomycetes bacterium
GATTCGCCGCCGTCCTATAAAGAGCGCGCCGGGAACGCGTTCGCTGACCTCCTGCGGCATCTGCCGACCTGTGAGTTCGGGAACCACGGCGGCGTTGCCGCCACCCTCATGATTACGGTTTCTGAAGACTCGCTGCGTGGTCGCTGCGATGCTGCTGGGGTTACCGAACACGGCACTAGAGTTTCGGCTGGCCAACTACGGCAGTTGGCTTGCGGCGCCGGCGTCCTGCCGGCAGTGCTCGGCAGCGAATCACAGGTCTTAGACCTTGGGCGTACCCAACGACTCCACACACCGGCCCAACGCCGCGCACTTGCTCATAGAGACCTTGGTTGTGCGTTCCCAGATTGCGACCGGCCACCCGGTTGGACTGAAACCCACCACATCAAATCCTGGCTCCACGACGGACCAACCGATCTGAACAATGGGGTTCTGCTCTGCAGCCACCACCACAGACAGGTTCATCACTCGGGTTGGCGAATCGAACTCAACCCAAGAGACAAGAGACCAGACTTCTACCCACCCGGAAAACAGACACCCGTCAGGAACACCAGATACCGGCCACTAGTCGCCTAACGGACCGGCCAAGTGGCTACCGATCCGCTAGGCGCAGTGGGATTGCGCTCAGGGAAGGGCTACGTGTCCGCCCTTCATCTTCCAGAGGAAGTACTTCTCGAAGCCGAGCTTCATCAGGTGCGCTTGCGGGCCGGGAACGAGTACCCCGTGCTTGCGCGGCGGCAGCATCTTGTCGGCCAAGATGATCACGCCGTTGTTGCCCGCGTCCATCACACAGATCGCTTTGATGTCGGCGAACTCCTTGGTCTCGCTGGGGGCCTCGCCACGAACCTGATGTGCGATGTTCTTGGCCGCCACATGAGCCATCTGCTCGCTCGGGAACCCCGTCTTCGGGATGCCAACCGGAGTGGGAGTCTGCCACGGCGCCAACACCTGAGCGGCGATACCAACCGCATAAATGTTGTCGTGATCGACGCTCTGATACGTGTCGCGAACCGGGATGTAACCCTTCGGGTCGGCCAAGCCAGGAACGTCCTTGAGGAAGTCCTGCCCAAGGAACGGCGGGATAAACATGCTGAACGAGTAGCCCAACTTTTCGCCGTCGCCCAAGACGACCGCACCATCGTCGAAGTGATCGATGCCGGTGTTGAACCGAACGTCGATGCCTTCCTTCTTCATGAACATCCCCAGAAGTTGCTCGCCGTGCGGCAACCCGCCGATGCCGAAGTGGCCAGCGAACGGCTCAGAAGACACATACGTCAACTTCACCCGATCCTTCAACTTGTTCTTCTTCAAGTGATAGGCGGTGTTGAACAAAAACTCGTAGGCAGCACCGAAACAACTCGCCCCTTGGGTCGCGCCAATGACGATGTCGCCAGGATTCTCGAGGTACTTGGTCCACGCCGATTCGGTTTCCTCCGCTGCCGGCAGCGCAGTGATCGTGGTGGTGTTTTCGCGGAAGCCGTCGACCACGTCAAGGTCGTTTCGGGAGCCGGTGGCAATCACCAGATGGTCATAGTTGAGCACCTGGCCGTTGTCGAGCGTGACGGTGTTGGCCTGCGGGTCCAAACCGGTTGCGGCCTGATTGATGAACTCGATGCCATGCTCGTCAAGGACGGGGGCGACGTCAAAAGAGATGTCATCTCGGTCTCGTGTGCCGAACGGCAACCAAATCAGGCTCGGGTTGAAGACGAACAGACTGCGAGGCGAGACGACGGTGACGTCGATCTCGTCATGGAGATCGTGCTTGAGTGCGAACGCGGCGGTTAGGCCAGCGAAACTAGACCCGAGAACTACGGCATGCGGTTTCATGAGGAACTCCTTACGAGTG
>JAKPAQ010000055.1 GCA_029779385.1 Actinomycetes bacterium
CATCGGGCCAGGCACCTCTCGCGACCTGACCGCCGACCTTGCGGCCGGAACCTACGAACTGGCCTGCAAGCCAGGCCAAACCGGCAACGGAATCCGCACAACCCTGACGGTTACCGCCTAGCCTCGAATCAAGATCCGGCTGAACCCGCAGCATTCGGTGAGATTGGCGCCTCCAGTGGCCAAATCCACCGAATGCTGCGGATTCAGCCTAATTTTCCGGCCAGCTTGGCGATTCGCGTGAGGGATCGACAGACTGTGGTGATGATCCGCAGCGCCGACTGTGCCGCAACGCCACCTGGATTGCCCGAGTCGTGACCCGCAAGCTGATCTACGCAGCGATCGTCGCCTTGCTGGTGGTCGTGGCCGTCCTGTTCGTCGCCGAACTTTCAGGGTTCCCGCGGATCACCCCGGTGGTTCAGTTGCTCGCCTTCTATCCATACGTGTTGATCGCCGGAGTCCTCGCAGTAGCGGGCGCCGCAATCCTCCGGGTGAAGGCGATGATGATCGTCGCCGCGCTGGCTCTGGCGGCATCGGTCATCTTGTTGATCATTTCCCGGCCATCTTCAAACGTCGTTGCATCCGGCGCACCTACCGACAGCGCGACCGGGCACCTGAGGGTGGTCTCGGCGAACGTGTTGGAGGGGCAAGCCACCCAGGCTGTCCTCGACAAGGTGGCAAGCGAACAAGTCGCCACTGATGTGCTGGCGATCATCGAATGCCCGCAGGTATGCAACGACGCGCTCGACTCGGCCAAGGCACGCACGTTGTTCCCGTACCGGATCGTCCGATCGATCCCTGGTGCACGCGGCGCTGCCATCCTGAGCCGAACCCCCGTCCGCTGGCAGACGGATCCGGGAGAGATCAGCGCCGAGTACCCGGGGCTCCCGGCCGTTGCTGTCCAGCGCGGTGCGCAGGACGTGACGGTCAAGGTTGCCCACCCATTGCTGCCATGGCCGGGACGCCTCGACGAATGGTCGAACGACCTCGCCGAGCTCCAGCGCTTCGCAGGCACAACTCCGGGCCCGCGGATGCTGCTCGGCGACTTCAACGCCACCCACTTCCATCGGCAGTTCCGCGACATCCTCGCGGCAGGGCCGGTCAGCGACTCAACCGCCGGCATCGGCGGAACCTGGCCGAGTTCGGTCCCGCCGTGGGCAGGTGCGCAGATCGATCACATCGTCACCAGCAGTGACTTCACGACCTCGGCCGCCGGAAGCTGGGACGTTGAAGGGTCTGATCACCGGGCAATCTTCGCCGATCTGAACCTGGCCCCACCGCGTTAGCCACCCTCGGCGCGACAGCCAGCAGTCGGTCGTCGTGGGATTCACCCGACCGCACCTGCAGCGCCTCCGCGAGGAGCGATCCGGGCGTATCCTCGAATAGGGTCAAGTCGGACCTTCGAAATGTCGAAGGTATCGGTTGGGAAGCAGCGTTAGACGCGCTTTCCGCGGCGCAAGGAGGCGGTAGCGATGGCAGCAACGGTCGCTCGCCGCCGCGTCGAAATCATCGTGACGGCAGCCTTGGCGCTGCTGCTGGTGATCGCTTTCTTCGCTTGGAGTTCGAACGTTGAATCGGGCGCAGCAACTACTGTCGGCAATGAGCAGATCGCCCCGACCTGCGATAGCCCGGATGTCCTGTCGGATCAACAATCAGCCGGTGGCGGAGATGGCAATGGCGAGGTCAACACGCCACCAGAGCCACAACCTGCCGCCGCAGGCTCGGGGTACTGCGAGCCCTAGGCCGGACTTGATTCCTTAACGCCTTCGTCTACAACCTCCGCGCCGTTTGCCGTCTTGGCGTTGCCGTATCGCTTCCACACCCAACGGCCCATCCACAATGCGCCGATGCCAGCAATCATCCAGGTCGCAATCACAATAGGGCCGCCTGGGCTGGGCACTGGAGGAATTGATCCGGTCAGCACGATCGGAGCGCCCGACGGCCCGGGACCTGTCGCGACGATTGTCTGACCTGGCTGGCTTGACGTCAGTTGGATTCCTGGGACGTCGAGGGCAAGCGCGCCAATCACGGACGCATTTACGTCCTTGCGCAAGATGTCACCGATTTGCACCGCGACTTTTGCACCGGACTCGAACCCAACTCCCGCAATGGACAGGGCGTACTCCTGAGCCTCACCGGACACGATGGATGGGTCCGCCGCCAACAGCGCAGGCGCGTTGATAACTGCGGCACCCTTCACCACCGGCAGCCCAACGACTGCCGAAGTCGACCGTGTCGCTTCGCCCGCGCTCTGCGAACTGCGGGGCACGGCCGAATTTGTCGGTTTCGTGTCTCGCGGCGCAAGGTCTTCAGGGGTCGGCAGTTCGGGTTTGGCAGGTTTGGTGGGCTTGGCCGGGGTCGACGGTTGTGCCGACGATTGGCTTGGCGTCGCTGTCGGCGTCGAGGAAGTGGACGTCGGGCTAGGAGAACCCGTGGGGTTGGGGGTTGGGTTCGTCTTGGGTTTCACCCAGGTCACGGTCAGTTGGTTCGCGTTGCCCCCATAACCCGGGCCGTCAGCCGCCATGGCAACCGCGGGCGTTAGTACCAGGCCGGCAGCGAGCAGGCAGGAGCCTGCCACGCCAACTGGTCGCCTCGATAGCCGCATTCGGCCATTGTGCACCGCCAGGCAACAGGAACCAACAGGAACAAAGTCAGCGCTGATGGCAGGTTTGTGAGCCGCTATCGGTGACGACGTCATTCATACCGCGGTAGGCAAAGTCGTAGTGATCTTGGAACAAGGTCAGTTCGAGGAACCCCGACTCGGTGAAGTTCGACGACTCCGCTGCCGGGTCCTTCTGCGGAATCGCACCGGGCCGACGAATGGGCGGATACATCACTTGCCCACCCGTGCCGACGACAAACTGGCGGATGCCATCCGGCGAGGGATTGCCCGCAGCATCGAGCAGGGGGAAGCGCTGGTAATCGGCCTCGTGCCCGGACAGCATGATGTCGGCCTTCTTGTTCAGCAGCTCCTGAACGATGAATCCCGTCCGGTTGTCGCTGCCATGGATCCCACTCGACCAGCGCGGATGGTGCCAGTAGGCCGCGATGCAACGCCCGTTGGTGGCGGCCAAATCGTCCCGCAGCCACTGCACTTGCGGTGACGCGGGCCCGCATCCCCCTGCGATCGTGGTGCAGTTGGAATTCAGCACGATGACGTGCCAACTGCCGATGTCGTAGGAGTAGTAGAAGTTGGTATCGGAGTGGGTTTGATCGCCGAACCATGCGACATACGGACGCGCGTCCTGAACCTTGTACTCCTGGTTACCCACAGCGGGTTGCGTGACGTCCTTGAGTCGGCCCCACTCGTTGGCGAAGACGTCGACGTAGTAGCCCAACGTGGGGGTTTCGTACTGGTAGTCGCCGAGTCCCCACACCATGTCCGGGTTCTTCGCCACGGCAAGATCAGATACCGCTCGCGCTAGGCACCAGCCGTTCTGGCCCTGCCCGTTGTTGAAGTTTGGATCGTCGGGTTGGCAGGCGCTGTCACCGGCCGCGATCACCCGGAATCCGTTCGGCCCGGCGGGTTGCCATGGTCGAACCGCGGCAGCGGCAACAACCGCGACCGCGACCACAAAGATGGCTACGGTCACGATCAGCCACCGCCGACCGCGCCGCTTCTCGCCGCCGCCGTCGTCGCCGGTGCCGCCGCCCTCGAGCCCCGCGTCCAACGCGGGTTCAGCGTCGCTCATGAACCCTCCTTCGATCGCGGGATCCGGTACTTCGCACGGCGCTCGAGCCGCTGCGCCAGCTTCTCGTGATGACGTTCACGCCACTGCGCTGCCTTTCGACGCCGTCGCCTGCGCGGCCACGGAATCACCAGCCAGATGAATGCCGCCAGGACTGCCAGTGGGAACACGTACAACAGCTTCCGAGCCGTCATTGCTGGGCTATACGTGAGGGTTCCGCTGACGTCGGCGTCCTTCGGGATCCAGCCGTTCATCCAGCCCTGAAGTGCCACGTGTGGAGTTCCGGTTTCCCCTTGGAACGCCCACCCGGGCGCGTAGGTTTCGGCGAGGCCGATTCCGGTCGCCGGCTTGGGAGGCACCGCAGTGCCGCCATCACCGGGAGTGGCCCCGGTGACGTCCACCTTGTACTGCGCAGGGCCGAGTTCCTTGTAGGTCAGATTTGCCGGTGGCGCGACGGCTTCCTTCTTCACCAGCACCACGGTTGATGGCGATGACACCGGAATCAACTGCACGTCCCGATACTGAACGATCGCCTCCTGTTGGCCCTGCAGATCGCGGCTGCCGTAGAGGTAGATACGCGACTCGATCGCCGACGGGTTCGGAGTCAGCGGTTGGCTGTACGGCACCCACTGACCTGTCGGCCACGGCCCTGATGGCGGCAACTTGGCGCACGTCTCCGGCCCCTTGTAGAGGATGCAGAAGGCGGGATTTCTCAGCGCGACAGATCGACCTTGGAATGAGAATTGGTACAGCGAAGACGTACCGAGTTGCGGGGCGTCGGCGCTGATGCAGGCGCGGTCGTTTTTGGCCGTCAGCTGGAACGCCGGTTGCGGCTGGTCGGGGAGTTTGGTTGCCGTGATGCCAGCTTGATCAATCGTGTACTGACCGGTGTTGTAGCAGTCCTCGACTGGGCCGAAGTCCGTGAAGATGCTGCCCGAAGGCCCGCCGGTGATTCCTAGGGTGTGATTGCCAGGCGGCAAGGTCACGTCGCGATCGGGCACCTTCGGCGGGCTAATCGGTTTCGACACCACGTTGTCGAGGGCCTCGATCTTGACGTCGCGGTACTGCGTGGTCGTCGGGGGAATCAGTCGCGCGCCAACGTTGGCGTAGAAGATGACTTGGAATCCCTTGCTGTTCTTGTTGAGCGTGACGATCTGTTCGAACGGTGACCACTTCTTGCCGCTGTTCAGCCGGGGTGTTGGCATGCACCCGTCGAGTCCAACTTGCCACAGGCAGACCTCGGGCGCCTTGCCGTCGACCAATCGCGATTCGAAGCGAATCCGGTAGGTCCGGCCTGGTTTGGCGTCGGTCAACGTTGTGCGGGTGCACGCCGCGTGGTCCTTGGCCGACAGCTGAAGTTCTCCGCCGCGTGGTGTGAACACCAGCCCAAGCTCGTTCCACGGGCGCGGCTCGTAGTTGTTGCAGTCGTAAACCTTGCTCCAGGGACTCGGCTTGGCTGGTGTTTTCGACTTCGCGTAGCCGGTGACGGTGGCCCCCGATCCGACGACAACTGAGGGCGACGTTCCCCCGGCTACCCCTTTGCCCGGCGCGCGCTTCTGCAACCAGCCGTCGAGTGACACAGCGCGCCCGGCCGTTTGCACGGCGACCAGCGGCTGGGGCACGGAGACCTTGAGATCGGGTCTTGCGGACTCGGCCTTGCCGTCGATCGTCACCTTTGTTGGATCCTTCAGAACGAGCTTGTTGGTGCCCTCCATCTTCGGCACGAGGACGGCGGCAGCGCGGGCTCGCTGCCCAAGCGTGTAGGTCCCACCGGTGAGTGCAACCTCGGTCGTGGGTTCGCCCGTCGCGACAGCAGGGGCAGGCCAGCTGACCACGTCGTTGGCGACTGCGGGATTCGGATCGGTCGGGTCTGGGACGGCCCCCTTGGGAGTTGTCGCCGCCATGATCGCGCGATCCGTTGACATCGTTCCGAGCGCCGAAGCCCCTGCTGCGGGTTGCCACGGAGCCGCAAGGATCCGGTCATAAGTCCGCACGTCGGGGAGGTTTCCGTCGCCGAGTTCCCAGAGGTCGAGCGTGCCGGACTGCACCTGCTTCATGTCCGGGGTCTGCTTCATTCCGGCTGTCAGGGTCGCGTCGTCTGCAAATGTTCGCCCCGGAAGACCTTTCACGAGGTCGTGCCGGATCAGCACACGTGAGGCACCGACGGAATTCAGCAGCTTGGGCACTGCGTCGGTGTCGCCGCTGAGCAACGCGGTCTCGATCGCTCGGACGTTCGCGGAGAAGCCGGGAACATCGCCGAAGTAGCCGTCGGGTTTCGGCTGGATCACCGGGACCGTTGACAGCAGGTTGGCGATGGAGTCGACTCCGGCGAAGCCCCAAATCGTGGGCATTTGGTAGTAGTCATCGAGCGGCAACACCAGCAGCTTGCCGGACTTCCCACTCTGGTTGATCTTCTCCGTTGTCTGCCACCAATAGTCGGGAACCCGAACATGCGCGCTAGGAAGTTGCGGGCGGGCATCGGGTATGACCGAGCCGGTGTACAGCGGGTAGACGTACGCCATGACGGCCACGGCAGCTGCCGTCACCGCGACAGCCATCACCTTCGCGCTGCGCAGCCGGACCTTCTTCGCTCGCGCCCACACACCTTCCACGGACATCGCAATCAAGATCGCGAAGAAGATCACCAGGACTTGGCCGAGCTTGCTCATTGGCTCCCGGAAGAGCCAGAACATCGGAACGTTGTTGTACATCCAGAGATTGATCGGCGCCCACACCGGC
This sequence comes from Actinomycetes bacterium, assembly GCA_029779385.1. The sequence goes on from JAKPAQ010000055.1 coordinate 6,426, forward strand.
TGCAGGCCCTTGGCCAGGAAGACAAACGGGAGTGAGACGGCCATCAGTGCGAGTGCCGAGCGGCGAAGCGCCAGGCGTGCCAACAGAGGTGCCGCAAACACCAGTGCGGGAATCAGGTAGCGCACCCAGATGATCCACGGCTCATCCATCGAAGCTGCGAACGGCAAATACTGCGGCTTCACCCACGCCCAGTTCGCGACCAACGTGAGGATGTTCGGAATCTGGTTCTGCGCCTGCGACCACGCCCAGTTACTGGGGTCCTGGAAGCTGGCGTTGGTGGCTGCGCCGCCACCACCGAGGAACGACCACGCGACCGGAACCAACCACCACGCATTGAGCAGAATCGCCCACGGCGCAAGGGGTATGAACCACTTGAGGAGTCGCCACAGAGCTGCCCGCCCGAGCACCAACAGCACAACAAGCGAGGTGCCACCCACTGCCCAGGCGAAGGCGACGAGCATCATCGGTGGGTTGAACGCGAGGAATGAGATCGGCAGTAGTGCGAACCCACCCCACACTGGCGAGATAGGTCTACCGGCCGCTACGCGCAACGCCAAGCCAGTAAGCAGTGCGATCGTCGCGACCGAAATGATGTTCAGTGGGTTGGGAAGCCGCGTGAGGAAGAACCCGTTGAGTACGGCAAACATCCCGCCGAGGATGACCGCGAACTCATTACGAACGAAGAAGCGAACGCAGTACGCAACGCTGACCGATACGAAGCCGTAGATGCAGATGTAGAAAAGCCATTGGGCGATGTACTCATTGCCGCCGAATGCCTTCACTACGTCGATGAGCAGGAATTCAAATCCTCGACCCACGTTGTAGGCCGCACTTCCGGCGCCGGTCGTCGAGTGGTTCCACGTCCAACTTGCCTCTGGCGCCCACCCGCTGCGGATGAAGGGGCCCATGTCGCCGGATGCGATGAAGGTGCCAGCATCGAACCAGCGCGACACGATCAGCGCCGTCAGCGCGAAGCAAATGATGTATGGCCGCGATGCAGCCCACATCAATCGTGCGGGAATCCGCGAAAGCCAGCCGGGTAGCCGCGAGTGTGTTTCAGACGGGTCCTTTGACACGGCACTCATGGGCACCAACCCGGTACCTTCAGCACAAGTTCGCAGCCGCCACTGCCGAAAGGTAATTCCAGATGACAAGCACTACTGCCGGTGAACTTCGGCAGGAACAAGATCGTCCGACTCGCTCGCAACTGATCGAGATGTTGTCCGACGTGATGGCCGACAGCAGTAACTCGCCGGGTGCTCGCTTTGGCTGGCAGGGTGCGCTCGATGCGGCATCCGTTTGGCAAGCCGACACCGGACCGTCCGACCTCGACATCTGGGCCAACCATCAGGGCGCGACCGCGATTGACAAGTTGATGCGCGGACTCCCAGCGGCACGGGTGCAGTACTCGTCCGACCCGCAACGGTTGCAGCACACCTCGTACGCGGTCGAAACCGATGCGGGACTTGCCGTAGTTGACGTGACGCGCGGTGACCTGATGGTGGGTCCGGTGCTGCTCTGCCGGGAAGCGGACGTTGCCGTTGTTGACAGCCCAACCGGACCCCGCCTTGCTGGTTCCGCAGCTGTGGCCGACCTCGTGGTGCGCAAGCTTCTGCGGGGTGGCACGCCACCGCCGGATCGGTTGAACCAAGCACGTGAGCAATGGGCGGCGATGAGTGCCGGTGAGCGTCAGGCAGCAGCGGACCTCTGGGCCCGAGGAATCGGCGGGAACCTTGCCGGACAGATTTCGCTGCTGCTTGTTGACCGAACACGTACGCCAACCGCCGACCTTGCTCGACGAGTGAGGGCGCGGCTGTTGGCTGCCAGCCTGAAGCCAACAAACCTGAGATCCACGTGGCGTGCCCGCGACGTTGTGCGACCCGCTGGACGTCAAGCCGGCCCCCTCGGATTGCGAACGCGTGGAGTTGTCGTGGCCCTCGTTGGCACCGATGGTTCAGGTAAGTCCACGGTTGCCCACGACTTGTCGGATCGCCTTGTGCGCTCAGGCTTCGAGGTCGCCTCACCCTACTTCGGAATGGCACGCGGAAACCTGCCCGGAGTGAACCTCGCACGAAAAATAATGGGTGTTGCGATTGAGCCGGAATCGGGCCCGAAAGCCGTTGAGTCATCGGCCGAAGATGGTGCCGAAGCTCATGCGGTCGTTGAGGTTTCGTCCGTCGAAGAACCGGTAGCGACGGAGCTTTCCCACGCTCAGATCCGCAAGGTCGCCGCCTGGTACTACGCCGGTGAGTACGTCATCAAATGGCTGAGGTCTGTGGCACCTGCGCTCGCGACGCGAAAGATTGTGATCGCCGACCGCTACATCTACGACCTGCGTGATTCGCCGTGGCCGGGATCGTCGGCGTCGAAGGCCCTGCAAGCACTACTTCCACCACCGGACTTCTTGGTCCTGCCCGATGCGCCCGACGAGCTGATTCATGCGCGGAAACCCGAACGCCCCGCGTGGGAACAAGCCGCCCAACAACAGCGCTTCCGTGATCTGGTCTCGGAGCATCTTGCCCGCCGCGGTTCGATCCGCACCGATAGCTCCGGCGCCACGCCGGATCCGCTTGCGGGGCTAGTCGCCGAGATCGTTGAGGCCGCGCACCTACGACCGGGGTTCGATTCGCCATGACTTTGACCGCCAGCGACTCGGCTGGCGCTCGCCGCCAGTCGGCCGCTGGCGGATTTCTGCGCCGCAGCAGCCACTCACGACAGGTGTTGCTCGCCGCAGTTGTTGGACTCGTTGTTGGAACTTTGGTGGTTCTGCCCTGGATTCGGCAGGGGTATCTGATCCTGCTGGACTGGATTAGCGGGCCGGAGCAGGCAATCACCGCGGGCCTGTATGGACTCAACGGCGACCAGGTCGATGGCCTCCCCTGGCGTCTGGCGGTTCAGGTCATCCGCAATGTCATTGGGCCGCAGGCGACGGCCTGGGTGCTCATTCTGGTGTTCTTCCCGCTGGCCGCAGCCGGGATGGCCCACCTGGTCCGAGGGTCTTCGCCCCAGACAGTTGTTGCCGCGTTGGCGATCACCTGCAATCCGCTGGTGATCACGCGGGTTGCTGCTGGGCATGTGCCGTACCTGATTGGCATCGCCTGCCTGCCGTGGCTACTCGCGTCGGCGCTCAATGCACGTCGACGCGACAGGTGGTTCTCAGCGCGAACCGCCGGTTGGTACGCAGTCGGTTTGGCGATCACTCCGCACATGGCGTGGCTCGGCGGCGTGACGCTGCTGCTGGTTGCGCTTCTGCCGCGGCCGACGGGCAGGTCACTCGTCCGGTTACTTCTCACGGTGCTCGCGGCGGCATCGGTATATGCCTACGGAATTGCGATCTGGTTGACCGGAGTGCGCGTGCCGAACGTGGGCAATGCTGACCTCGCCGAGTACGCAACTCGTCCGGATGAATCCGGACTACTCGTCACAATCTTGTCGCTGCGCGGATTCTGGCGTGAACGCACGATCGACGTCGGTTCGTCGTTGGGCTACTGGTGGATTCCCATCACACTCGCCGTTCTCGCGCTGGTCGTGATCGGCCTCGGTGGGTATGCGCATGATCGCGCGGCCCGTGGGCCAGTGCTATTCGGAATGCTGGTCTTCGGCGTCATCGCGTCTGCTGGGACCGAAGGCCCCTTCGGCTGGCTGTACCTCTGGGCATTCGACCACGTCCCGCTGTTCGAGGTGATGCGCGAACCCTTGAAGTGGTTGCCGTTGGTGTTGATCCCGATGGCCGCCGGATTGGCGCGCGCAGTACCTGCGCTGGCTGACTTCTTTGTCGAGAAGTTCGGCGCCGCGAAGTCGAAACCTGACGACGATGGGAATCCCGCCCAGAACCGCCATCGGGTAGCGCTCGCGGTTGCGACCGTGATCTGTGCCGTGCCGGCATTGGCTTGCCTTCCGACACTTTCATTTGGTCTCGGCGGCGACGTGAAGACTAGTGACTACCCGAGCGGTTGGTACGAGGCGAACCAGGTGATGGGCAGTGGCGACGGATCGATCCTGTTTGTTCCGTGGCATGGCTATCAAGCCTTCGATTTCACCGACGGACGAGCAGTTGCGACTCCGGCGCGGGCGTTCTTCTCCCGTCCCGTCATCTCATCTGCGGCCGTGGAACTCGGCGACATCCAGACCGACAGTGCATCGGCTCGTGGCAGGTTCCTCGATGAGGTGCTCGCGATCGGCAGGAAGCAATCGAACCTCGGGACGCTGCTGGCACCGATGGGAATTGAATACGTGGCCGTCGCAACGGATACCTCGATCCCGGAGAACTACACGTGGCTCGCGGCACAAGCCGGAATGAAGGTGGTCTTGCTGACCGACTCCATGACTGTCTACCGCGTTGAATCGTCTGCAACCGGACGCGTGATCGGTGCGCGTGAGGCGGGGATCAAGCAGTTGGTCGCGGCCGCAGACGCACGGCAGGTTGGCACCGAAGCAGTTCTGCCTGCGGGGCCGACCGCACCGCCCGTTCCATCCGCTGAGTCGGGCGGACTCACTCGGGTCAGCCCGACCGAGTGGTCGCTGGCGGAGGGCAAACCAGGCTGGGTCGTGGTCCCGGAGGACTGGAACCCGGGGTGGCGACTCAACGACGAGCAAGGTGTCCAGACGACGCAGGGGTTGGTGGCGTTCTACTCGGATGGTTCGGCCGCTTCAATCAGCTACCGGCCGTGGGTGTTCATCAAGCCAGCAGTGATCGTGAGTTTGCTGGCACTACTTGCCTTGGTGGTCATCGGGTTCCTGGACAAACGACGCTCGGTCGTGAGGCGGCGCGGGCTTCCAGACGACGAGTCGGAGCAGGGCGACTAACGCCTGCCGGCCACACGTTCGTATTGGGCCAAGGTCGTCTGCGCGGCCTCTTGCCAACTGAAGTCGGCGACCGAAATCGGGCCCGCATCCGCGTATCGCTGCCATTCGCTGCGGTTGGTCAGCAGTGACGACACCGCATCGGCCAATGCGCGCGGATCGTTGGCCGGTACTGCCCGACCGTTCTCCCGATCCGTGAGTACGGCACGGACACAGGCGACGTCCGTCGCGACAACTGGTAGCCCGACGCTCAGTGCCTCAGCAACGGCCATCGCTGGCGGCGACGTCGTGTAGTCGAACTTGAAGGGCCACACGCCAATCTGTGCCTTCGTCATCTCCGTGAGCAGATCTGACACGGGCTCGGTGATCACCTCGAGGTCATCGCCGAAGTCACCCGCGTTCGCTTGCGACAGGATGTGCTCAAGCTCGGGCCGCGGAATCAACAGCAGGCGAAGTTTCGCGTTTGGCACGTTGCGTCGAATATGTGGGAACGCGGCAAGAATTGTGTCGATGCCGCGGACCGATTCCGATCGACCAGCGAACAGAATCGTCGGCGAATCGTCGGACCACTGGGCACGTCGTGAGTCGACGGGTGCGCCGGACTTCAGCGCAATCGCCTTGATGCCTTTCGCCTTCGACAACTTCTCGCGCACACGTGGGTCGGGAGTCAGGACCGCATCGATGCCCAAGCGCCGCAACGCAGACGTGACGGCGAACCGTGGAATCAGCGTTGTCAGTGCGACGCGAGTTTGCAGGACGTTTGAGGCGCGCATCTCGGACACAGTCGCGTTGCGCCACTCGCCCGGTGACGGGAGCACCGGCCACGCGTAGATCGTCATGACAAGCGGGAGGCTTCCGAGTCGACTAACCGCTGTGAAGATCGGTCCGAGGGCGCCGGAATGGATGTGCACAACGTCGGGCTGGATCCTGTCGAGCTCGGACTTGATCTCTGGCAACGAGCGCATCGGGAACGTCGTGATTGATCCGCCGACCTCGAAGATGTCAGCGAACACGTCCGGCTTGTCGTGTGCGCGCGTTGTGACCAAGAAGTGTTCGCCCGCAATGTTGCGCGCGGTTTCGGTTACCGTCCGGCCCATGGCCTCGTGTTCTGAGTACTCCGAGATCAGGTGAACGATCCGCAATGGCCGGTCGGTGGCGGGTGATTGATCAGACACTGGAACCGATCGCTTTCGCTTCGGCTTTGGCGCTGCGTTTGGCGTCCCGCATTCCGGCGAGCAGACCGGCCGCTTCGGCCGCCTTGAGCACGAACATTCCTGCGGTATGAACGGGATCCTTCGCGAGCTTCGATGGGTGGTTGAACAGCGCGGTCCGCTTCAGCTTCCCTTGGCCCTCCTCGCCGTGTGACGACAAGTACGCCGAGATCCACTGCCCGTAGTAGCGCTTCTTCTTGAAGGTGTTCCGCAGTTCGATCCGACCTTCGTCGTGCCAGATGAACGACGGAACTCGGCCGACTTGCACGCCTGCCGCTCGGGTTCGATCAGCGAGGTCCCAGTCTTCGGCGGCGGTGAGTTCCTCGTTCCATCCACCGATCCGATCCCAGGCGTCGCGCTTGAAGACGCGAGCTGCTTCGACGCCGTCATCGCCGACGTAGAGCGACTTCTCGAGGACTCGGCATTGGGCGAAGTAGCCAACGCCGAATGACCGTTCCGGAATGATCAAGGCACCCAGCTCGGGCGATGCTTCGAACGCTGCGGCGATGTCCGATGCGACGGTCGGTTCTAGCGTCATGTCCGAGTCGATGAAGACGACAACGTCGCCGGTTGAAACTGCGGCACCGTGGTTGCGTTGCGCAGAACGCTCTGGGCCTTTGGTCTCGACTTTGTCGGCGTAGCGCTGCGAAATCTCCAGGGTGCCGTCATCGGAGTGGTTGTCGACGACGATGACCTCGACGTCCGGGTACGCCTGATTTCGCAGCGAACTCAGGCAGGACTCCATCGTGCGAGCCGAGTTCTTCGTTGGCACGATGAATGAGATGCGGCCGGGTACGTAGCTCAAATCAGTTCCTCCGCTTCACGTGCAGCATGTGGGGTCGTGGGTAGTGCGATGAGTCCAGTGACAACGCCGAACCCGGCGAGCAATCCGGCGGCGTAGATGCTGAAGAGCGATGGTCGGTCGGCACCGAGCGCCACCAAGATTCCGGCCATCACACACAACAGGGAAGCCAGCAAGAAACACGGACGCCAGATTGATCCGGACACCCGACTGAGCCAGAGTCCGAAAGTGATCAAGAAGGCCGGTACATGGAACCTGCCGAAGAATGCCGATGCGCGCGTCCGAATCCAGACGAAGGGTCGGCAGAGTAGGTCCCAGAGGTGAGTGAGGCGTTGTTTCATTCGAGGCCAGCCTGCTTCACAAGGGCTTCCATCATCTTGTCGGCGACGAAGTCCCAGGAGTGAGCCCCGCCGTACGGCAGCGGTGCCGGCGGGTTGGCCTGCCAGCGAGGGAGCCAGGTGGTGATCCAGGAGGCGAGGGCTTCCGGGTTGGGCGGGCAGATCACGCCATTGGCGGCCTTGGTCGAGTCACGGAGCCCAGGGGTGTCGTAGGCGATGGTGGGAGTTCCGACGGCGGCAGCTTCGGATACGACGAGACCCCAGCCTTCGCGGACGCTCGTGGCGACGTGAACATGCGCACGCGCCATTCGTTCGAGCTTCTCCTCGTTCGATACAAAACCCAAGTACTCGACACCTGGCGGGGCGGCCGCCTTGAGCTTCTCAAGGTTCGGGCCCGCGCCGATGAACCAGACCTGCAGGTCAGGAATGGTTTTGCGGACGATCTCTACGGCCGCCTGGAGGTCCTGGGGGCGTTTGTAGTGAACAAGACGCGCGCACCAGACGAGAGTTGGGCGGTCCTCCTTGGGCACATCGGGCAAGACAGCGGGTGGGTCGAATCCTTCGGGCGCCACGATGATGTTTTCGACGCCGAAGCGTTCAAGCGACTCTGCGGTCGAGTCCGAAACGGTGATGGTCGGAACGTCGCGGAATCCCTTGAGCCAGTGGGGTTCGAGGATGTAGCGGCCGAGCACCGCCGCAGGCAACGGGGTGTTGTGCATCCAGCACTCTTCGGCAGTCTGGTGGAAGAACCCGACCACCGGCGCATCGTGGATCCACTTGTGAGCTCGAAACGGAATCGTGTTCGTCTCGTCAATCACGACGTCGAACTTGCCGACCCCCTCCTTGCGGTACCACTTCTTCGCTTGGCTGTAGACAGTCAGCTTGGACCCACGTCGAACGACGCGATAGCCGTCGACCATCTCGTCAGCGGGCACGCCCTCGACTGCCGCAGCGAACAGTGTGATCTCGTGACCGGCAGCTGCCCAGCGTCGAAGGACCTGCTCGGTGTAAACCTCGGCGCCCCCGGATGCGGGGTTCTTCAGATCTCGCCAGTTGAGGACGCAAATTCGCACGTTTGATCCTCCCACGTTGAGGCGTGCTGATGGCGGGTCAAGCATCCGGCGCTAGGCGCTTTGGAGGTGTGACCTAGACATCAGGTGGATTTGTCAGTCACGTGGAAATGTCAAAACCGCGCGTGTAGCGTGACGAGCGATCTGGGCGGCGCAAATTGGCGAGCAAACAGGTCACTACGCGAGCCGACTTTGACGGCCGCGCCAGGGTCGAGGAGAGCAATGTCGCGTCGTTCGGGCAACCCAGCAAAGCCGCTGATATTTGAGATGATCACTCGTCGCATTTTTGCCCTTGCCATCTTGGCAACCTGTGCGCTACTGGCGGGCGTCCTGGTTCCCGTGACCAGCGCAAAAGCGGCGGACGCAACGCTCGGAATCACTAAGACCGCGGACGTTTCGACAGTGCAGCCTGGCGACGCGGTTTCTTACAGCATCCAACTCACCTGCTCGAGTCTGACGTTCGGCTGCGTTGGCGCGACCATCACGGATGTGCTCCCCGCAGACCTTGAAGTCACGTCGCTGCCCCCGAGCAACAGCGAGCGCAAGGTGACCTACGACCAGAACACGCGCACCCTGACTGTC
>JAKPAQ010000631.1 GCA_029779385.1 Actinomycetes bacterium
GGGCGTTCGCTTCGGGAGTTCCCTATTTGGTGAACATCGCCACCGACATCAATGCACAGTACCCGCGCGCAACGATGGGCGTTTGAGCGCGACTGGAAGGGACAGGGGAATGACGTTGACCGTGTCAAAAAACGTTCATGTGGTGGGCGCAGAACACACTGCCGTCGCCGTTGGAAGCGGCGATCTCGAAGTGTTGGGCACCCCCGTATTGATTGCTTGGTTGGAACAGGCGACCTGTGCTGAACTAGAACTTGACCAAGGTCTGACCAGCGTGGGCATTGAGGTACACGTCAATCACGTTGCCCCAAGTGCCATCGGCTCCACGATCACTGCGAACGCGTCAATTACCTTCAATGACGGCCGAAATGTCGACTTCGACGTGTCTGCCTACGACCAGGCAGACACGTTGGTAGCCGATGGCAAAGTGCGCCGAGTGATCGTGAATGCGGAGCGATTTATCTCCCGGCTAACCAGTGTGGGAGACTAGAGAGTCGAGAACTTCGAGGAGGAGACCATGGGTAAGACCGGTCGCAAGCGTCGCGCACGTCGTAAGAAGGGCGCGAACCACGGCAAGCGCCCCAACGCGTGAACCGTCACTGACATAACGAAACCCCATCCGCATGGATGGGGTTTCGTCTTTGTCCGGTGCGGTTTACCAACTCGCCGGCATTCAGAACTGTGTCTCGGTGCTGATCTCAATGTGGATCGAGCGGATCTGCAGCAACACTCGCTCACGAAGCGGTTCGGGAGCCACTTCGCTACAGGACCGGCCAACAATCATCTTTACGACCTGTTCCATCTGGTACTCAGTCAGGCAATCGGCGCACGAATTCAAATGCGCTTCGATCTGGTCGCAGCTGGCGGTATCAATCTCATGGTCGATAAACGCATAAAGATTCATTAGCGCTTCTTCGCAGTCTGGCCCTTCACAACTCATTCCTGATCACCTCCCGCGCCTACCTTTATTCCGCGATCGCGCGCATAGTCGGCGAGAAGTTCGCGAAGTTGCCTACGGCCACGATGCAATCGAGACATGACCGTGCCAACCGGCGTGTCCATGATCTCGGCGATTTCCTTGTAGGGGAAACCTTCGACGTCGGCCAAGTAGACCGCGTACCTGAAGTCTTCGGGAAGGGCCTGCAAGGCGTCCTTTACGTCTGAGTCTGGTAGGCGCTCCAACGCTTCCATCTCGGCGGATTTTAGCCCACTGGGTCCATGTGAGGCGGCCGCAGCGATCTGCCAATCTTCAATCTCGTCGGTGACTTGTTGCGGCTGGCGCTGCTTCTTGCGGTAGTTGTTGATGTAGCTGTTAGTCAAGATTCGATACAGCCAAGCCTTCAGGTTCGTGCCGGGCTTGAACTGGTGGAACGCACTAAACGCCTTGGCGTAGGTTTCTTGGACTAGATCTTCAGCGTCGTGGGGATTGCGGGTCATCCGCAGTGCAGCCGAATAAAGCTGATCCAAAAATGGCAGCGCATCTGCTTCGAACCGAGCCTGCCGTTGGGCAACGGACTCAGTCAACGGGTCGACCACGTCGTCTTCAGTCATCGCCTCAAAGCCTACTTCGCTCCTGGTTGGTAAACATGCAAGCATTCGCCATCCTCCTCAACTCTTTTAACCAATTGAGGCCGCGGGCTATTCCTAGGCGAACGGAATCGGCGCTATCAATTCTGGTCCGTTATTTCGAACATTGTTGACTGCAGTAGAAACTGGCCAAGCCGAAATTGTCCCTACCGTCGCCGGCGTCAGTGCATCGAGCGGATCTGGCCAGGGCTCTGTAGCGAGCCACTGATCAACTTGGGTTGGCGAAACCAGCAGCGGCGCCCGGTCGTGAATTCGACCGTCGTCGCCTTCGGCCGAAGTGGTCAAGATCGTGAACGTCAGCAACCATTCTGCGGTCGGATCTTTCCAGAACTCATAGAGACCGGCCAAGGCGAGACCACCGGGCGAGCTGATAAAAAACGGCTGCTTTGGCGGCGGTTTTTGGCCAGCCACGCCATCAGGTTGATACCACTCGTAGTAGCCGTCCACCGGTACGATTGCCCGCCGCTTAGCGAATGCTGAACGAAACGAAGGTTTTTGGGCGACAGTCTCACTTCGCGCGTTGATCATTTTGTTGCCGATCGCCGGGTCCTTGGCCCATGAGGGAACCAATCCCCACTTGGCCGTCACCAACTCGCGGCGCCAAACACCTTCGTCCGTGCGACCGACCACGATCGGAGCCCGTTTTGTCGGCGCCATGTTGAAATCGGCCCCAGTCTCAACGAATAAGTCCCCTAGCGTTGCACCGAAGTCGTCAAGCAGCGCCGCCGAGGTTCGTGAGGTCGCGTATCTACCGCACATGCGGCCATCGTATGTCCGCTTGGCCGGAAGGTTCCGCCACACCCGAGATGGCGGCGGAACCCCCCGGTTCAGCAGGTGAGTGCGTCTAGCACCCAGGTCACGTCCTGCGCGACGGGCGGCAGCATCTCCATCCACACCCGAGGGGGTGGAGATTCAAACGACCGACGGAGCAGGACAGTGACCAGGTTTAGGGTCGGCTGGTCAAGGCGATCTCTATTCGCCAAGACCGCGAACCGACGCGGATTCAGTTGGGCAATGACTTCATCGCCGGGGAAAACGGTGCGAAGCGCATTGCTGACATCGACCGCATAGAGCGCCTCTTGCAGGCCATGTTCGTTCGACCGCGGCAACTCCACGACCACGAGCGCGTACTTATCCGACACGGTCGTGTCGTCACAGATAGCTGCTCGGTATAGACCGTCGAGGCGGTGACGCAAATGCGGCAACGTCGACAACTGGGTGAGCGGATCCTCACACGACGTCTCCAATTGCAGCATTTTTGACGTCTCAGCCCAAGACACTGCTACTTCTCGAACCATCGCAAACGACGGTTCGAGTCCGCCAAAGGCCCGCTCCACCCGATCAAGAACTTCATGGAGCGGGACCCCTAAAGCTGCCGCACTCGCTCCCACCTCGAGTGCGACATCAAGAGCATCCACGCGGCCGGCACGGACGGCGTCATCTAGGTCGACGTAAGTCATTTCGAAGGAATCCATCTGCGTGCCTCCTTTCGCAGCAAAGGTCGTGAATGCGGTGAAACTTCGCTAATGAGACGTCGCAACTCTCATTCCATGACGCGATTTACCGAAAAAAGATGGGTCACAGTAACTAGCCGGTTTCAGCCATCTGAACGACAGACATATTCGGTCTTGCCGCCTAGACTGGGGTCGGATCGAAAAGATTCAAGCCGAGGTGCGCCCTGCACGTGAGCGAAAGGAGAGGCGATGACCATCGACGCCTATTCCTCTTCGCCTCAGTTGGATGACGGCCGAAGTGATGCGGACTTGATCAGCGCGGTTCGAGATGGCGATAACGACGCCTACGCCGTTTTGTATGAACGCCACCTGCCAGCGGCCGCTCGACTCTCGAGTCAGTTGCTGCGCGGTTCGGATGCGGACGATTTGGTTTCGGAGGCATTCACCAAGGTGCTGGTGACCATTCAAAATGGTGGCGGGCCGACCGAGTCTTTCCGTGCCTACCTGCTGACCTCTATCCGCCGATTGCATGTTGACCGGATTCGCCACGTCACCCGCGAACGGCCAACCGAGGAAGAGTACGAACTCGATGGCCGCGTCGAATTTATCGACACCGCCGAACTCGGGTTCGAGCGCACCACCACGGCCGAAGCCTTTTCGTCGCTGCCTGAACGGTGGCAAATGGTCCTTTGGCATCTTGATGTCGAGGGGCAAAAGCCGGCCGAAATTGCGCCGCTCCTGGGGATGAGTGCGAACAGCGTTTCGGCCTTGGCGTACCGCGCTCGCGAAGGCCTGCGCCAGGCATACCTGCAAAAACACCTGGCGCCAACGACTACGCCCGAATGCCAGTTCGCCATTGGAAACCTTGGCGCGTTCGTTCGTGGCGGTTTGGCTCGACGTGACAACTCCAAGGTTCAGCAGCACCTTGATCAGTGCCGCTCCTGCATGGGCCTGTACTTAGAACTCCAAGAATTCAACTCGGGCCTAGCCGGAATTATTGCTCCGGCGTTGCTCGGTACGGCGGCTTCGGGATACCTGCAGAGCGCTGGCACCGGATTCGGTGTTGGCGGCCTTGGCGAACTTATTCGGCCAGGTTCAGGCGGTGGCGCAGGCGCTGGCGGCGGCGGCGGGTCGGCTTCTGGCATAGTCGGCGCTTTGAGCACGATGGGGCCTGCCGGAATCGCAGCGGGCGCAGCCGCGAGTGTCGTAGTTTTTGCGGGCGCAGCCGCACTGATGAGCGTCGACCTCGATGCGCCGAATACGCAACAGACGAACCACGCAAGTGGGCCTGCTGCCGGCAGCGCAAAGGAACCTTCAACCGGCCAAGAGGCTGAACCGCCGACGGTTGGGGAGATTACTGATCCGCGGGCCTGGATGCCGACCACCGAACCCACCGCCGAGCAACCGCAGCCGCCTAGCGCAGATCCAGAACCGACAATCCCGGTGCCAGTGCCCACCACACCAGCGCCCACGACCCCT
>JAKPAQ010000648.1 GCA_029779385.1 Actinomycetes bacterium
ATCCGCTGGACCGAGAAAAGCATGGACGTGTGGCGAACCGTTGCCGCATCCGTCCGATCCGAATGGGCATCAACCGCAACGCAGGGGGCATGACATGGCACTACCGATAGATATCCAACTCGCGGCGAAAGTAACTGAGTTCTGGAACCTCGTGGACGTGAAGGGCGCCGACGAATGCTGGCTTTGGACCGGATACATCGAGAAGGGTTACGGGCAGTTCTATCTCGCGGATGCCATGCGTGGCGCGCATGAACTGGCAGTCACCTTTACTACTGGTGAGGTTCGGGGTGAAGGTATGGACACATGCCATAGCTGCCATAACCCTCCGTGCTGCAACCCGTCACACCTCCGGTTTGACACCCGCGCCGCAAACGTCGCGGACATGCTGAAAGCCGGTCGGTCGAACTTTCACACCGCGATCACTCCCGATGTCATCCAAGAGATTCGCGAGCGCCGGGAACGAGGGGCATCACAGAAACGGCTCGCAATGGAATATGGCGTTTCCGATGGGTACATCTCGGAAATAGTCAGAGGAAAGCGCAGGGCTGACGTAGGTGGACCAATTCAAACCAAGCGCGTGTACCGGCGCACAGAAATGGGGGCATGAGATGTCACTTCCAACGGTAAGTCTCACAGGAAACGCGGTAGCCGACGCATCACTCCGGTTCACATCGTCCGGGATCGCCGTCGCATCCGTGCGTGTCGCCTGCTCCAGCCGGAAGAAGGTCGGTGACCAGTGGGAGGACGGTGACACAACATTCCTCGACGTGTCCGCATGGCGGCAGCTGGCCGAAAACATGGCGGAATCGGTGACGAAGGGGACGACGATCACCGTCACCGGTGAACTGAAACAGCGCAGTTGGGAGACACCCGAGGGCGAGAAGCGATCCGCCTACGAGGTGTCGGCGCGATCCGTCGCACTGGATCTATCCCGCGCCACCGGATCGGTGAACACCGCTAGCCGCAACCAGACCGACGGGCGTGACCCGTGGGCGAAGGGAGACGGACACGATGAGCCGCCGTTCTAGCAAAGCCACCGGGATCGACACCACGACCCGACTCAACGTGATGAAACGAGCGGACAACGCCTGTGAACGCTGCGGGCTATCTATCGTCAACAACCCTGGCGCGATCCATCACAGGCGTACTCGGGGAATGGGAGGGGCACGCGATTCCAACTACGCCGAGAACTGTGTCGTCGTATGCGATCCGTGCCACCAGTGGATCGGTGCGAACCCGAACGAAGCGACGAAGTCCGGCTGGTACGTCCGGCAATGGGACGACCCCGAAACCGTGCCACTGACGAACATCTACGGCCACACGTTCCTGCTCGACGGAGAAGGGCGGGTGGAGCTGTGAACCTGCCAACGTCAAGCGACTACCCGCTTATTCTGCACGGCGATTGCGTGGAGGAAATGCGCCAACTCCCCGAAGCGTCGGTTCACGCCGTGGTGACTGACCCGCCGTACGGGATCAACTTCATGGGTAAGGCGTGGGATGCACCCGGCGGCATGTTGGGCCAGATGGCAACCGGTGACGAGCAGCGCGGCGCATACGCCTACGGCGGTTCGTATTCGCGCGGCTACGCAGACAACGACAACGCCGCATTCGGTGCGTGGTGTGAAACGTGGCTCACCGAATGCTTGCGCGTCCTGAAACCCGGCGGGCACCTGCTCGCGTTCGGTGGCACCCGCACCTGGCACCGTCTCGCCGTCGCCGTCGAAGACGCAGGCTTCGAGATCCGCGACTCAATGGCGTGGCTGTACGGGTCTGGATTCCCCAAGTCGTTGGACGTATCCAAGGCGATTGACAGGGCGGCGGGTGCGTTAGCGCATGAATCGAAAAGCTTCATTGTCGCGGGCCAAACCGGCAAATTAATAAATCCGCCGACAAAGGGCTACGTGCCACCCGCTCCGGCTACCGACGCCGCGAAACAATGGCAGGGCTGGGGAACAGCACTCAAACCCGCATTTGAGCCCATCGTCGTGGCGCGTAAGCCGCTGACGGGAACAGTGGCGGCCAACGTGTTGGAGCATGGCACCGGCGCTCTCAACGTGGACGGCTGCCGGATAGGGACGACGGTGGAAACGTGGCCAAGTAGCCGCAACTATTCGGCGCGCGGGATGTATCGGCCGGGATCAATGAAGGCCAGCGACGCTGAAACGCAACCAACCGGCGACGCACCAAGCGGCCGTTGGCCCGCGAATGTGGTGCTTGACGAGCACACCGCCGCGATAGTCGATGAGCAAAGCGGCGTGAGCACGAGCG
>JAKPAQ010000060.1 GCA_029779385.1 Actinomycetes bacterium
AGTTCCACGCCGGCCGTCGCAAGATTCCCGTCCCGGCGAATCTGCCACCCCGACCGGCGATCTCTGAACCGTCGTCGACGATCTCCAGTTCCGTGGGCGCCAATGGCGTCGGTCTGACCGACATCATTCCCGGCTTGGTCGAGGCGGTCGGCAAGGAAACTCCGAACGCAGACACGAAGGGCCTCGACGCCGCTTCGGACATGTGGCAACGGTTCGCAACGACGGTCGCTGAAGCTGTCAGTGACGTGGTGAATCAGGTCAGACGACCGGACCACGACATGCCCGACGCCACCGCGTTCTACGAGACAATCGCCAATCTGAGCGCTCCCGCGGATGCCGTCGCCGCCGACGGCCGCACACTGAGTGCCCTAACGCACAGCTTCTCTGCAGCCACCAGCGCGATGCGCGCGAACATCGCCAGTGAGGTCAACAGCACCGCGATGTGGATGGGCGGGGCCGCGTCAGTCGTGGTGCTGTCGTCGGAAGTCACTGGCGGCGCGTCATTCCGGGCCGTGCCCGCGGCCATGCGCTGGAGGCTCAACCAGGCCGGCACCAACATCCGGAGCTACATCGCCGCGGTAGAAACCGCTGCGACAGCCATTGACTCACTCACAGTTGCACTCGACCCGGCCAAAAAAGGTCTGCTTGACAACCAAAAGTTCGTTGACATCGAGATCTACGATCCCGACGGCACCAAGACCCATCACCATCGCATTCCTCTGTCCAAGTGGCTGGCCTGGCAGAACTATCTGCACCGCGGCGGCCAGGAGTGGGACTGGAATCGCTGGAGCTCCAACTACGACCAGCTTCAAGAGAACTCTGCAAACGGCTGGTGGTTCGACAAGTACGCGGCCGAAGTGATGGGCTACAGCAAGGACGACGGATGGCATTCGCAATACTCAGACCAGACGATCGTCCCCGGTCGTCGCTGGGACTGGGTGAGTCCCGATCTCAACGAGTTCATCGAGAACAAGAGTGGACGCCTCGACATGGACCAGCTGGCCAAAGACGAACGCGTTCTAGCCCTCGGTCATCAGCTCACCTACAACCTCAACGCAAACTATCCGTACAGCCCAGCGGAGATCGCTGCGCTCCAGAGTCTGCAAGACAGATATCCAGACCAGTTCACGGTGAATCGACTGTGACCAACAGGGAGAATCAGGATGGGTAAGTCGTTCGACTACGTCCCCGTGCAACTCACCAAGGCGTTCCGCGAAGCGCAAACCAACGAACAGTTCTTGGGTTGGCTGAAGATGCAGGAAGCCTCGATGGAAATCGAATTTCCCTATGAAGACCTACCGGACGTGCGCGACATCATGTTCACCAAAGACAGTCTTGCGGTAGTCGAACAGAAGCTGATGGAGCTGTACCCCGACGATCCCAGCGCCTATGCAAATGAGGAAGCTGTTCACCGAACGATGCGCTACGCGTACTACGTTGGCGAAACAGTCCGACGCGCCATTGAAGCAACCTGGGTAGCACTGCCGCCGCCCAGCCAGAAAGGCCAACCGGGAGCGTTGCTCCCGGCCATCGACGTGCTCTTCGACGAGATGTTGGTTCAACCCTTGCTGTTGATCCGATTCGCACTCACCCGCCGAACAGGCCTGGAGATCACGCGCGTGTACAACAACATTCTGCGTCTCTATGACGAATGGGCTGAAAAGGGTCGTCCACCAAGGGAGTTTGGCGGCACCTTGCGCGAGGAATGAGTGGCTGACGTTGAAGAATCGTCATGGGTGAGTCCTTCGACTACGTCCCGACGCAACTCACTCGAGCGTTCCGCGATGCACAGTCCAACGAACAGTTCCTGGGCTGGCTGAAGATGCAGGAAGCCGTCATGGAGATCGAATTCCCGTACTACGACCTCCCCGAGATACGCGAGCAGATGTACACCGAAGCGAGCTTGGCGATAGTCGAACAGAAGCTCCTCGACCTGTACGACAACCATCGAAGCGCTTTCTCGCTCGACAACGTCCACACGACCATGAGGTACGTCTACTACGTTGGCGAAACATTTCGCCGTGCTTGTGAAGGGACATGGGTGGCCCTTCCCGTGGCCGACGCATACCTACCTGCGATTGACTTTCCGATGCGCGAAACCATGACTAAGCCAACAGACCTCGTAGAGGGAGCAGTCAACCGACGCGACGGGAAACACCTGACGAAGGTCTTCGGACACGCCGTGCGCAGCTATCGCGAGTGGACTGAAGCAGGCAAGCCCGAACGGACCTTCCGCGGCACCCTGCGCGAAGCCGACGAATAGGCGGGCCGTCCTAGTTTTTGAACCGAGCAACCAATCAGTCACAACTTGTCGGCTCGACATGCAACACTGCTCGGTTCGCCCGTCAGCAAAGGAATTCGCATCGTGACAACTCGTGACAACACCTCGACCATTGGCCGACAGAAATTGACGATCATGTTGCTCACTACCAGTACAGTGACCCTGTGAGTCCGACTATGTTCGTGAATGAACATTCCGGCTGAGCGCGGATGAGCAATTTCGCATTCATCGGTGCCGCTGAATGGCCCGACATCCAATCCGACTGTGCCCGCGCCGAGAGCTACCTGGCCTCCGATCCGCGCTCGGCCTGCATCTACGGCCGGCGCGCCATCGAACAACTCGTCGGCCTGCTTTACGACGTGATGGATCTCCCGCTGCCATACAAAGACGACCTGGCCGCCCGGATCAACGAACGTCCGTTCAGTACCCAAGTGCCGCCGGCAATCGTTCACAAGCTCAACCTGATTCGCAAAGCCGGCAACGCGGCGGTGCACGAACGGCGCGCCATCGCGCCGAACATCGCGCTCGCGGTCCTGCGGGAGCTCCACCACGTCACGGTGTGGGCCGTCTACCACCACTCGGCCTATCCCAAGGCCGCGCCACTCAAGCTGCCGTTCGATCCCAAGCTGGCGGCGAAGGCCGCGCCCCTGAGCCGTGACGAGGTCGCCCAGCTGGCCACGAAGTTCAAGGCACAGGACGAAGCACACGCCAAAGCCCTGGCAGAAAAAGACGAGCTCGCCGCGTCGAAAGACGCCGAGATCGCCGCGCTGCGTGAGCAAATCAAAGCCGCCCAGGCCGCGAAGCAGCAGCCCGACGATCGCGACTACAACGAAGCGCAGACCCGCACCGAGTACATCGACCTCGATCTCGCCGAGGCCGGTTGGACCCTCGACCAACCACGGGACCGCGAGTTCGAAGTCACGGGAATGCCCAGCGGCGGCATGGGTTACGTCGACTATGTGCTGTGGGGTGCTGACGGTCTGCCACTCGCCGTCGTCGAAGCCAAGCGAACCAGCAGGAGTCCACACGTCGGCCAGGAGCAGGCCAAGCAGTACGCCGACTGCCTGGAGAAGATGACCGGCCGGCGCCCGATCATCTTCTACACCAACGGCTATGAACACTGGATGTGGGACGACGCCGGCGGCTACCCGCCCCGTCAGGTCCAAGGCTTCTTCACCGCCGACGAACTCGCCCTGACGATTTCGCGGCGCACATCCCGCAAGCCGCTGGTGGGCGCAGAGATCGACTCGGA
>JAKPAQ010000657.1 GCA_029779385.1 Actinomycetes bacterium
GGTTCGCGCTCGACTCGCTTGATCGATTCGGACAGGCCATTAGACATCCTCGTCCCGGGGGTATTTGCGTTAGCCATCGTCTCGAGTTCGTTCACCTCGGTTGCTATCGCTACTGGATTTGAGCGTCGTTACGGCCTACTCAAACGTCTTGGCGCGACACCGCTGGCGCGTTCAGGACTCTTGGGCGGCAAGATTCTGGCCGTCGTCGCGTTGCAGGCAATCCAACTGATCGTGCTCGCCGCGATCGCGCTGGCCCTAGGCTGGCGGCCCACTGGCAGCCCCACCGCGTGGCTCTGGCTGTTAACCCTCGCCGTGCTGGCCACGATCGCCTTCGGCTCGCTCGCACTGCTGCTGGCTGGGACGCTGCGCGCCGAAGCCACCTTGGCCCTAGCCAACTTGATCTACGTGCTGCTCTTAGTCGGCGGCGGGGTGCTGCTGCCACTGGCCCGGTATCCCGACGCGGCCCAAAATGTACTCATGCTGCTGCCATCGGCCGCGCTAGGCGAGGGGCTTCGCGAAGCGTTCGTGACCGGTTCACCCAGTACCGTCGTACTCGTCGTTCTTGGCGGCTGGGCCATCGTGGCCTCAGCGGCAGCAAAAAGGTGGTTCAAGTGGGAGTGAAATCGATCGCCAACGGTCCGGTCACAAAGCAGACCGTCCTCGCGTGGGGTTGGGCAAACCTAGTCGCAAATACGCTGATCATCCTGACCGGCGGACTGGTTCGGCTGACCAGTTCGGGACTTGGTTGCCCGAACTGGCCGACCTGTGAAGGCACGCAGATCGCGCCGCATAGCGCCCTCGGCTGGCATGGCGCAATCGAGTTCAGCAATCGTCTGCTCACTTACGTCCTAATCGCCATCGCCATCGGCGCGGTCATCGCGGTCTGGCGTTGGCCAGCAGCCACCAAATACCAACGCCAACTCGTAGTCGCCATTGCGATCGGAATCCCGTTCCAAGGCATCATCGGCGGCATCACTGTCCTGACCGAGTTGAACCCTTGGGTGGTGTCGCTTCACTTGGTGCTTTCGATGGCGATCGTCATCGCGGCCACTGCCTTTTTGATCAGTGTCCAAAACCTCGAAGCGAACGCGCCCCGACGGCCGGCGTTAATCGTCCGATCGGCCTACGTTTTCCTACTCGCGGCCATCTACTTGGGCACCATCGTTACCGGTAGCGGCCCCCACGCCGGAGATGCTGATGCCCCGCGAAACGGTCTAAACCCAGAACACCTCAGCAAGATCCACGCGTGGACCATCTGGCTGTTCATCATCTTGACGGTGATCGCGATCGTTCAGCTTTCGCAAAAGTCGCGGCGGATCGGGATTGTGGTCCTGATCGCGGGTCTGGCCCAAGGCTCTATCGGTTACATCCAGTACTTCACGGACTTGCCGATCGCGCTGGTTGCCGCCCACCTAATTGGCGCGGCGATGTTGCTGTCAGTGACGACCTATTGGGTGTTGGCAACCCGGCCCGAGCCTCGCTGAGTATGTGTTTGGTCAGTCAACTGGCGCAAGCCGTTGACGAACCAGCCAAGTAGCAATCACCAGCACCGCCGTAACCATGGCCGCACCGACGGTGACCATCATCCAGCCGATACCGAACAGTCCGGACTCGTCGTCTGACCAACTCATCCAACAGGCTGCGGAAATACCGGCCACTCCCGAAACGATGATGGCGAGTAGGTCCATTTTTCTGGCGAACCAGCCGAAGGCGACGCCGATGACCAGAAGCACCACAACCATCGCGGCAACTTGAATGACCGTGTACTGGTCATCTGAATCCATCCCTAGGAAGATGAACCAGGTCGCAAAGGTGGCCGCAGCCGGGGCAAGCCAAGAAATTAGTCCGCGCATGGCGCGAGCGTAGCGCGTTTAGCCGATGAACGGGTCGATCGCGGCCGCCACAAACAGCAGCGCGAGGTACCCGTTGGAGAAATGGAACAGCCGCATCGGCTTGATTACCGAAAGTTCTTCACTCTGGCGGGTACGCGAGCGCAAGTCGTAAGCCTCAACGAGGAAGACGATGCCCAAAATGATCGCCATCGTGGGATAGAACCACCCAGTATTGGCTACTGGCCAAACCACGAGCGAAGTCACTACGGTCGCCCACGTGTAAAGCACGATTTGGCGGCCAACCTCGGCGGCCGGCGCAACTGACGGCAACATCGGCACCGAGGCAGCGGCGTAGTCCTCGCGGTACCGCAACGCCAGCGCCCAAAAGTGCGGTGGCGTCCAGAAGAACACGACCAAGAACAGTACGAACGGCGCCCACGCCAGCTCGTTGGTGACCGCGGTCCAGCCGATCAGCGGTGGGAAACAACCGGCAAGCCCGCCCCAAACGATGTTTTGCGTCGTCCGGCGCTTGAGCAGCATCGTGTAACCAACGACATAGAACACGTTCGCGGCCAGCGCGAGCCCAGCCGAAAGCCAGTTGACGAAGAAACCGAGCCAAAGCGTGGACACCACGCCAAGCACAAGACCGAAAACCAAGGCCTTCGAAGTAGCGATCTGGTGACGCGCCAGTGGCCGACGTGAAGTTCGTCGCATCTTTTGGTCGATGTCGGCGTCAACCACGCAGTTGAGCGCGTTGGCCGACCCGGCAGAAAGCGAGCCGCCAACCAACGTCAGGACCACGAGACTGAGTTCAGGTACTCCCTGCTCGGCCAAGAACATCACCGGAACGGTGGTCAGCAAGAGCAGTTCGATAATCCGCGGTTTGGTCAGCGCAACGTACGCCATAAATACGTCTCGGCGACTTGGCCGAGGGTCGTTGCGCACATCATCTGTTGCCTGCGGAAGGACGGTCACGTAGGCCATTCTAATCGCTGGCCGATAGGCTCGACATGTAGACCTCGCGCAACCGACCACGTCACAACCCAGGAGTGCAGCGGTGACCAACCCCCCGATGACCATCCGCCCGTCGATCGATTGGTCCGAAGTGGACGACCGTGCCGTAAACACGGCGCGCCTTTTGGCCGCAGATGCGGTTCAAAAAGCCGGTCACGGCCACCCGGGTACGGCAATGAGCCTGGCTCCGGCCGCCTACCTGATCTATCAGAAGTTGATGCAACACGACCCGACAGATCCGAACTGGCTCGGTCGGGATCGGTTCGTGCTTTCGTGCGGTCACTCGAGCCTGACGCAGTACATCCAGCTTTACTTGGCCGGCTATCCGATGACCCTCGACGACCTCAAGCACTTGAGGACTTGGGGAAGCCAAACGCCAGGCCACCCCGAGTACGGCCACACCCCCGGGGTCGAAGTGACCACCGGTCCGCTGGGCCAAGGTGTTGCCAATGCGGTCGGCATGGCGATGGCGGCGCGGCGCGAGCGCGGACTGTTCGATCCGTTCGCCGGACCGAACGAGAGCCCGTTCGATCATCAGGTCTATGTCATCGCTTCGGACGGTGACCTCCAAGAGGGCGTTTCGGGCGAGGCCTCCTCGCTGGCCGGGCTGCAGCAGCTTGGCAACCTGACGGTTCTTTACGACGACAACAAGATTTCAATCGAAGACGACACCGACGTTGCCTTCACCGAGGACGTGGCACTTCGCTACGAGTCCTACGGCTGGCACGTCCAGACGGTCGACTGGACCCACGGTGGCGGCGAATACCGCGAGGACGTCCCGGCGTTGGCCGATGCCTATGCCGCGGCTCGCGCAGTCACCGACCGCCCCAGCCTGATTGTGTTGCGCACGATCATCGCGTGGCCGGCACCGACCGCACAGAACACTGGGGCCTCCCACGGGTCGGCTCTTGGCGTTGATGAGATCAAGGCGACGAAGGCGCTGCTCGGCTTTGACCCCGACATCGACTTCAATGTGGCCGACGACGTGATCGCCCACACGC
>JAKPAQ010000663.1 GCA_029779385.1 Actinomycetes bacterium
CGGGGGTTGTCTCGGCGCAAACTATTGCGACACTTCGCGGAACAACGACCGAGGTGGTGATCGACGAACTCGAAGCCGCTGGGATCGCCCCAATCGAGCGTGAAGCGGTGGACATGAACGCCGACCTGTTGCCGAAGCCGCGCGCTTTGGCCGGCTCAAGGCCTAGGGCCACGACGTAGGTCAGATTGAACTGACCAGCACTCTAGCTGTCTTGAGTAAGGCTGCCGGGACCGTGCATCGTCCTGATCGCAACACACTCAGTTCAGCGGCAAGCCCTCGACCATTTCCTGTAATTGCAGAACCGAACGCGGGACGAACTCGGCGAGGGTCAAACCGACGACATCGGCGTGCTCGCCCAACTCGGCGATGATCCGGTGGACTTGAGGGCGCGTCAGCCCGCCAGGAACCATGCCCAAACCCATGATCGCTTCGGTCGAGTCGACCACGTCGACGTCCAAATGGATCGCGACCTTCGTGGCGCCGGTAGCGGCCAGCCACTGCAGCAGCGGTGCGGAATCGTCGCGCAGGTCTTCGGGCCCGAACACCGGCAGACCCCAATCGTTCAGTAGCGCCAAGGCGTCCGGCTCGCCGTCGTGCATGCCCGCGTAAGCGACCCGGCTCGCCGGCACCGTCGCCGGTAGGAGGCCAGTGATTTCGGGGTCGCCGTGACCGAGCAGGGTCGACACTGCCATCGCGTGATAGCCGTCGTACTCGGTGTCAGCAGTATCGGTGTCGGGGTGCGCGTCGATCCAAACGAACGCGAAATCGTCGCCGTACTGTTGCTGCAGGTAGGCGAACGGGGCGACGCTGACCGAACACTCACCGCCGAGCGTCAACACCCGAGCCGGCGACTGCTCGGCCAGCACCGCCAACGCCGACTTCAACGAACTGATCACCGCAGACCGCGACTCGATCCCGGCGACCGTGCTGGTGGCTGAATCCTCGGCCGGGTCGGTTGCCGGAACGTCCACGACGAAGGTCGGGCCGGCGTGCGGCGGCAGCGCCGCCTCGAGGACTCGAGCCCCGACCGCGTACCCGCGCCGCGCGCGCTCAGGTGAAACCTCAGGCACAAGCGCGGCCGCATTCGCCGCCGTCGCGCCCTGCCACTGAGGCCAAACCAGACGCAACGCGTCGGACATCTCGTTCGCTGAGACAGAAGGCATGAGTTCATCCTCGGTCAGCCGCGGGGGAGTTGTCACTTGTGTTCGGTGTTCGGTATTGACCGAACACCGAACAGTTGGGAGAATGTACTCATGGACGCCGAGGATCTAATAGTTGGAACGTTTCAGCAGGTGGGCATTGACGCCAAGGTGATCGCTGGATCAGCTGTGGCCGGCGGTTCCGTGCTGCCAGAACCCGTCGTATTGCTTGGCGGCCGCGACATTGAACTCGTTCTCAAACGCAGGTCGCTGGTCAACGACGCAGTCGTCGAGCAACTCCTCAAAGAAACCCGCGGCAGGACACTTTTCATAGTGGCCGAAAGGATCACCGGCTCTGCTAGGAAACAACTCACCGCGCGCGGTTCCGGCTACTTAGATTTGCGTGGGCGGCTGGCGTTACGGACGGGGAACGTGCTGATTGATATTGACGTCGACCCGATAAAGAAGCGTCCTGATCGAGCCGATGCGCTCGGTGGCAAGGCGGGTCTAGAAGTGGCAGTTGCCCTGCTGCTCGACCCGGAGAGTGGCGCCTCAGTTAGGGGGATCGCCAGAGACCTTGGCAGATCGCCCGGAACGGTCTCAGAAGTGTTGAAAGGGTTGCGGGATGGAGGTCTTATCGACGAATCCAACCGAGTTGTTGGAACCGATCTTTTCTGGGAGGTTGCGGATCGATGGGAGACGCCACAGACGCTCGTCGCTGACCTTCCTGACCCGCAGAGCCCGAGCGCGAAAGCGTTGCGTCTCGGGTTAGACGAAGAGGTGGGGTGGTCGACGGTAGGATCTGCGCCCGCATCAGAACTCGGTGCATCGATCGTGGCTAGAAAGGACCAGTTGGTCGAGTTTTACGTCCCCGACGCGGCGACCGTGCGCAGGGCGTTGACGCTATTGGGGGTGGCTCCCACGCTGTCGTCGGCGAAAGCCTCCGTACGAGTTGCGCCAGTTGCGGCGGTGCTGGAACACCGTGCCGAGTCCAAAGATCGGGCCACAAAATGGCGGTCGGCCCGACCCCTTTTCATTGCGCTCGACCTCGCGCAGGATCACGGCCGTGGCCAGGAGATTCTGGACGGTTGGACCCCGAAGGAGGCACCCCGTGTCTGGTAGGCGAGTCAGTTTTGTCGGAGACTCGATGGGTGCAGTAGTCCAGGCGATCGACGAAGTTCGCGGGCTTATCGGGACGCCGCCGGTGGTCGTGGGCGGCGTTGCCGTGATGTGTCGGCTCTCAGTCCCTTACCGAGCAACAAGCGACTTGGACGTTGTCGACAGATTACTCGGATCTCGGCCGCATTTAGAGGTGCTGCGTGCCGCTCACGGGGCTCACGCGATAGAGCCGGCAGCGGTATTACTTCCAACACCGTTGGGAGAAGTGAAAGTTGACGTCCTCGAAGTGCGCCAAGTCGAACTTGACCACCCAAGTGATGACCCGGGAGACCGGCTTCACTCAATGTCACACGCCTGGGCAAACGATACGGCCACCAGCATGACGGTCGAAGTCGCTGGCACCAAGGGTTCCTCGTTTGAGGTGACGACAAAAGTTGCCGAACCGGGCCCACTCATCGCCATGAAACTGCAGGCAGTGATGAATCGTTCAGTCGAAAAGCAGGGCACTGACCTTTTGGATATCGTCCGGCTCGCGCTCGATCCCGAAGCCAGACCTAGCGCCCTTTCACAGATTCGCGAGACAGAAGCACCGATTACTCAAGACATTGCGACTCACGTGGATCTGTGGCTGGTCCGCAACGCCGCACAGTCGCTGCGATGGATCCGACGGGCAGGTGGGCGTTCGGTTGAACCAGACGACATCGACCTAGTGGCCGAACTGCTTCTCGACGCGTGCGCTAGATAGAAGTTTGGCCAGTTGCGGGAATTGGCTCCTGGCGGGACTAGTGCTGGTTCCAGCCGTAGGACGGACAGCGCGCTCGCAGCCCTAGCATGCTTCGGGGTGCCTCAGGCCCGAACCCGCCAGATCCGCATCTCGTGCGAGGCCAACGTCAAGTCGAAGCGGCCGGTTTCGCCCGAAGTGATGTCGACCGCGCCGGTGAGGTCGCCGAGACGGTCGCGATCTTCGGTAGTCAAACCGCGGGCGCTACGGGCCCGGTTCAACACCCCAACAGCGAAACCGTCGCTGAGTTCGCGGCGCCAGAACTCGAGCTTGCCGTGGCGACCGGTTCGTTCGCCTTGGCGACCTGTCGGATCCATCGCGATGCTCAAAATCTGCGAGTCAGTCAACAGGTCGCGCGTCTGATCCGACATGGAACGAACGTCGTTGCCGGCCATCAGCGGCGCCGCCAACATCGCCCACAACATCAGGTGGCTGCGCGACTCGGTCGGGCTGAGGCCATCGTTGCCGACCTCCAACATGTCCGGGTCGTTCCAGTGCCCCGGGCCGGCGTACTGCGCCAGCCCGTGCTGCTTGTCGGTGATGCGCATCACCGAACGCCAACTCGGCCCGATGTCGGGGGTCGTTCGCCACAAATTCGCCACCTGCGGCGCCCACTCCCACGGTTTCGACCTGCCGTATTCGGAGATGCTGTAAACCATCGGCCGGCCAGTGTTCTGGATCGCCTGGGCCATGTGCGCGAACGCGGCCGGCTCGTCCAGTTTCGTGCCCCCGCGATTGGCGCGGCACCAGTCATATTTGAGGTAGTCCACGCCCCAGTCGGCCATCGAATCGGCGTCCAACTGCTCGTGACCGAAGGAACCCAAACCGACGCCCGGATAGCGGTCGTAGATCATCGCGCAAGTGCGCCGGCCCGGACTGGCATACAAGCCGAACTTCAGCCCGAGGTCGTGAATCTGTTCGCCCAAGGCCGCCATCCCCGACGGGAACCTGCCGCGGTGAGCGCGCAGTCGACCGTCGCCGCCGCGCGTACCCTCCTGCCAACAGTCGTCGACGACCACGTACTCATAACCGGCGTCTTTCATGCCAGAAGCAACCATCGCCTCGGCCGTCTGGACGACAACCTGCTCGGTCAGGTCGTAACAGCGAAAAGTGTTCCAACTGTTCCACCCCATCGGCGGCGTTGGCGCACTAACCTTGCGTTGACTCGCAGCGATGTCGCCTGTCACAGGTGACCTTTCGTCTATGTTGGGTCGATCGACCCAGTTCGGGTCAAACCCAAGTCTGGCCCACCCAGCGCAGATCCGGCTTGAAGTGGGACAAAAGAAACGAAAATTGAGGAATCAAATGGTGCAGGCTCAGGTCGACGGCGGGGGAAACGTCGAGGACCAGACGCAACCGCGGGCGAGCGCCTCGTGGATCTTCAAACTCAGCCTTGCCTACTTGGGAGTCAACATCACTTGGGCCGGCCCCGGACAAGTGCTGATGGCGCCGCAGATCGAGTGGCTCACCGCCAACACGCCGCTCGCCTTCTTCACCGACAACAAAGAAACAAACCTGGCGATCATCAGTTTCGTCGCTGGCATTTTTGCGCTGATCAGCACGCCGCTTTGGGGCGCGCTTTCTGACCGGACCAGCTCGCGCTGGGGCCGGCGCACCCCGTGGATCACCTTTGGCATGATCGTCATCGCGATCACCCTGGTGATGTCGGGCTTCGCCTGGTCGCTGCCGGCGCTGATGGTCAGTTGGGTCGCGATGCAGACAGTCATCAATGCGGTCATCTCGCCGATGTCGGCGGCCATCCCGGACCACACGCCAGAGAACCAGCGCGGCCTCGTCTCGGGTTGGTATGGGTTCGCGTACACGCTCGCGGTGGTCCTGGGCACGGCCATCGGCACCATCGCGACTGCCGTCTGGGCAGGCAACAAAGGCATCACGATGGGCTACATCCTGTGTGCGGCCGCGTTCGTGGTGGCCACATTGCCGTTCATTCTCGACCGGTGGGAGCGAGACGTTCGCCCCGAATCGCGCGGCAAATT
>JAKPAQ010000667.1 GCA_029779385.1 Actinomycetes bacterium
AATACTTGAGGTAGATCTCGTTGAGCAGCAGGCTGACGGCGTTCTCGCTGGTGACTTTCACGGTTTGGCCGGTCGTGCCGACGGGAACTTCGACCGGGCCGGTGGCCTCGAGCAGGTAGGACAGGGTCACCGGGTCGATGGCGATCACGCCGTCGACCTTTTCGCCTGTCCGTTCGCGCCAGGTGGCTTGAGCGATTTCACCCGATTGGGCGAAGTCTGGGATTTGGGTGACGTTCTGTGGGGTTTTCGCCGGGTTGGGGATGAACAGTTCGCGCATGTTCTTCGGCAAGTCAACGACCGGTTTAGTCGGGTTTTCGAGGTCGGTTTCGGCGTAGTAGTCGCCGAGTTCGATTCGGCCGTCGTCGGTTCTGGCGACGAACATCGCGCCGACCATTCCGCCGAGGGAACGCCATTCGGCATTGTTCTGGCCGAGCACCAGATATGACCGGGCACCGTCTTCGCCGAGGAACTTCGGCAGCAGGATCGACGCCCGCCGGACTCCGTCGACGGCTTTGGCTGCGTCGGTGACTTGCTCGGACAGTTCGTCGACTGCGTCGGCCAGTGGCGGCAGCAGGCCCCGGCGGTCGATTGATTCGATTTCGATGGCGGCGGCGGTCATGGCGGCGCCGCTGGTCTGTGCGGCGGTCTTCACGTCGGTGAGCGCCGCGGTGTCGATTTTGCCGTTCTTTGGGGTGAGGCTGTCGGGCGAGAAACTGCCGGCAACGTCGGCTAGGGGAGTGAGCGCCTGGTCGGACATTTGGCTCAACGAGTTCGTCGCCTGCGACACGGCCGACAGTTGCGCGCCGATGTAGGGGACTCGTTCGCCAAGTCGCCAAACCGGATCTGAGGTGAGCGAGTCGGCGGCCGACATTTCTTCTTGGATTTGAGCGACCTGGGATTCCACTTTGGCGGTGTCGGTCGGGTTGGCCGAGACGGTGGAGGCGAGCGTTTGGGCGCTCTGCAGATGCCCGAGCGCGAGGTAGCCGCGAACCCCGACCCATGCGGCCGCGGCCACCAGGAGCAGCAGGAACACGCCCGCGGCACGGACGAATACTCGGCCAGCGGTCTTGGCCTGGTCAGGCAGCAGGGGGTTGCTCACCAGAGAATCTTAGATGGGCGGACGTGGGATTCGTCTCTCGTTGGTAGATCCGGCTCAAAGTCAGGTGACGCTCGCGTAGGATGATGAGTCGTTGTCGAGGCACGAAATGAGCGGGGGCAGTCCAACCATGGGGTTCGATCGTTTGCTCTCGCCACCAGATGTCGAGGTGTTTCGGTCGCTCAGTGAACGTATTCGATTTTCGACCGAAAAGGGACTCATCCGATGAAGACAATCGTCACTGGCGGAGCCGGTTTTGTTGGCGCTCACCTAGTGAAGCGGCTAGTTGATGACGGATCTGAGGTCGTGGTCATCGACGACCTTTCTAGTGGCTTTCGCAGCAACCTAGAAGGCATCGATGTCGAACTGGTCGAAGGCTCTATCCTCACCGACAGCGCGCTGGCTTCGATTCGTGACGCGGAC
>JAKPAQ010000671.1 GCA_029779385.1 Actinomycetes bacterium
AAGGTGACTTGGTCGGCCAACTGGGATGACGACTTGGCCGGCACGAGCGAAATGGGTCACCTCGACCCGATCGTGCAGGCCGTTCGTAAGCAGGCCGAGGACAAGATCAAGTTCGAGTTCGAGCAGACCTTCATGTTCTATCTGCCCAGAATCTGCGAACACTGCCTCAACCCGTCTTGTATGGCCTCGTGCCCATCGGGCGCGATCTACAAGCGCGAAGAGGACGGCATCGTCCTAGTCGATCAGGATCGCTGCCGCGGCTGGCGTCAATGCATCACCGGCTGCCCGTACAAGAAGATTTACTTCAACCACAAGTCGGGCAAGGCCGAAAAATGCACGATGTGCTACCCGCGCCTCGAAGCCGGTATCCCGACCGTTTGTGCTGAAACCTGTGTCGGCCGACTGCGTTACATCGGCTTGTTCCTGTATGACGCGGATGCGGTTACGGCCGCTGCCTCGACTCCAGATCCCAAGGATCTGTACCAGGCTCAAATGGATCTGATCCTCGATCCGTTCGACCCGGAAGTTTTGGCCGCAGCACGCGAACAGGGCATCGCCGAGGACTGGCTAGACGCTGCTCAGCGTTCGCCGGTCTACGCGCTGGCGAAGAAGTACAAGGTCGCCTTGCCGTTGCATCCCGAATACCGCACGATGCCGATGGTTTGGTACATCCCGCCGCTATCGCCGGTCGTGGATTTGCTGCGCGAACAGGGTCACGACGCCGAAGAAGCCGGCACGCTGTTCGGCGCGATCGACGCGCTGCGAATCCCGGTCGAATACTTGGCCGAGTTGTTCACCGCCGGCGATACGGTCGAAATCACCCGAGTGCTCGATCGACTCGCGGCGATGCGCGCCTACATGCGTGACATGAACCTTGGTCGAAAGACCGACGCTTCCATTCCCGAGGCCGTCGGCATGACTGAGGAGTCGATGTACGAGATGTATCGCCTGATGGCGATCGCCAAGTACGACGACCGCTACGTCATCCCCAAGGCTCACGTCGAAGACGCGCACAACCTCGAAGAGATGGGTTGTTCGCTCGACTTCGACGAGGGCCCAGGCATGGGCGGTTCGGGCCCGTTCGGCGAAGCCAGCGGCGGACCGGTGCCGGTCGCGGTCGAGACGTTCCAGGCGCTGAAGAACCGGCAAGAGTCTGGTGGCGCTGCTGATAACGCGCACCTGAAGTCGCGGGTGAACCTGCTCAACTGGGACGGCAACGGCAGCCCGCCGGGCCTGTTCCCCGAGGAGCGCGCTGGAGATGACCAGTCGTGAACGTCCAAGTGATCCACCAAGTTTCGTCGTTGCTGCTTTCATATCCTGACGACGAACTCCTGGTGGACCTTGATCAGATTGGCGCGGCTCTGGCAGAGCAGCCGTCGTCTGCGGCAGTCACCGACTTGATCGAACTGGTGGAAGACCTCCGGTCAACTGACCGTGAGGTGCTGCGCCACGACTACGTCGATACGTTCGACCTAACTCGTCGTCATGCAATGCACTTGTCCTATTGGACCGAGGGTGACACCCGTCGTCGCGGCGAAGTTCTGGCGCAGTTCAAGCAGGTTTATCGCCAGAGCGATTTCGTCGTTCGACTAGACGGCGAACTGCCAGACCACCTGCCGGTGGTGTTGGAGTTCGCGGCCTTGGCCGACCCGGTCGCCGGCGTTGAGTTGCTCACTGAATACCGCGCGAGTTTGGAACTGCTGCGCATCGAGCTTGAGGACGATTCGTCTCCTTGGGCCGGGGCGGTACGGGCGGTCTGTGCGACCCTGCCGGGCCCCTCGCCGAAGACCCGAACCGAGGCGATGGCCTTGGCCGGACCAATCCAACCGTCCGAAACTGTCGGACTAGAACCATTTGATATTCGGCTGTTGCCGATGGCAGAAGGAGCTCGGTGATGGACGTCTTGCTGTGGGGCGTATTGCCTTACGTGATGCTCGCGGTCTTGATCGGCGGCACGCTCTGGCGTTACAAATACGACAAGTTCGGTTGGACGACCCGCTCGTCGCAATTGTATGAATCCAGGCTGCTGCGGATCGGCTCACCGATGTTCCACTTCGGCATGCTGATGGTGATCGGTGGCCACGCGATGGGCCTGTTGATCCCAGAAACGTGGACCGAAAAGGTCGGCGTCACCGAGAACATGTACCACTTCAATGCGTTGTTCCTAGGCGGTATCGCCGGCGTCATGACGCTTATTGGCATCGGTTTGTTGGTTTACCGTCGCCGCACGTCTGGCCCGGTTTTCATGGCGACAACCAAGAACGACAAGTTCATGTACTTGGTTTTGGTTGTCGTGATCGTGCTCGGCCTATGGACGACTGTGCTGGCGGTCTTTGCCGGTCATGAGGCCCACAACTACCGCGAGTCGGTGTCGCCGTGGTTCCGGTCGATCTTCATCTTCCAGCCCGATGTGGAGGCGATGGCAGCTGCTCCGTTGCAGTTCCATGCCCATGTCCTGATGGCGATGTTCCTGTTCATGATCTGGCCGTTCACCCGGCTCGTGCATGCCTTTACTGCGCCGTTGCACTACCTTTTCCGGCCCTACATCGTCTACCGCAGCCGGGACTTGCCGCGTGGTACCGGTGCACGTGATCCACGTCGCGGCTGGGATCCAGTCGGCACGCGCGACAACAAGCGCGGGTGACCCCCTCGGGGTGCAGACTGAAGTGACTGATCGGTAACCAAACACTTCAGGAGGAGCCAACGATGGCCACCCAGACTGATCAACCCCCAACTGAATCGCAAAAAATGCCCAAGGGCGCCATCAGCGTAATCACGATGTCAACCATCGCGTTTACGCTGATGTTTGCCGCTTGGATGATGTTCGGCGTCCTCGGTATTCCGATACGTGACGAATTCGGCTTGACGGACGTTCAGCTTGCTTGGATTTCAGCTGCTGCGATTTTGAATGGCTCGCTTTGGCGGCTCCCGGCCGGCATCTTGGCTGACCGCTTCGGCGGCCGGATCATCATGTTGGTGCTGCTAGTAGTCACCGCGATTTTCTCTTACCTAGTCTCGTTGGCCAACGGCTACGGAATGATCCTGGTGTTGGCGTTCCTGGTCGGCTTCGCGGGTAACTCGTTCTCCGCCGGTGTGGCGTGGAACTCCGCTTGGGTGCCAAAGGCACGCCAAGGCTTGGCGCTGGGCATCTTTGGCGCTGGCAACGTGGGCGCTTCGGTAACTAAGTTCATTGGTCCGGTGCTCATCGGTGCGACGGCAGGTGCCACCTACTTCGGCTTTATCGAAGGTGGTTGGCGGCTGATCCCGGTCATCTACTCCGCGCTGTTGATCGTCATCGCGATCGCCCTGCTGCTGTTCACCCCACGTCAGGATCGCAAGCCGGCGCAAGGCCGACCGCTTCGCGAAGAGATCAAGCCGCTCAAGCAGGTCCGAGTTTGGCGCTTCAGTCTCTACTACGTAGCCGTATTTGGGGCTCATCACAATCCAGGGTGTAGGAGTCGTGGTCTGAAACCTCCCGTCTCGAGCAACGATCTGGCGATGTAGTTCGTCAGGTTCCGGAACCCCAGGGCTGATCCACGTAGATGTTCGAGCCGTCCGTTGATCGCCTCGGTCGGTCCGTTCGATGTGCCTGGCCGGTCGAAGTAGGCCAGCACGTCAACAGCACGCTTCTTCAAGGTCTTGCCCAGCGTGATGACCTCGACGAGCGTGTCCGGGACGCCGGCGCTGACCGACTCGATGAGCTTCTCCATCAACTGGCGGGCCTTGGTGCGGTCGGGTTCGCGGTAGGCGGCGATCATCCGCTGGTAGATCCCCCAGGTCGCCTCGACCTCGACGTGGGCATCAGTTGCGAACAGGTCGACCAGCCGGCTCCGCTGCTTGTCGGTCAGTAGACCGGCGCCGGTGTGCAGGGTCCGCCGTGCGCGGTAGAGCGGGTCGTCCTTGCGGCCTCGATGGCCGTGGACGTTCTGCTGGACCCTGCGACGGCACCGATCGAGTGCGTCGCCAGCCAGGCGGACCACGTGGAAGGGATCCATCACCGTCACCGCGTCGGGCAGTTCTTCCGTGGTGGCCGACTTGAAGCCGGTGAACCCGTCCATCGCGACCACCTCCACTCGATCGCGCCACGCCTGGGGACGGTTCGCGAGCCAGGTCTTGAACGCCTGCTTCGAGCGGCCCTCGACCATGTCGAGCAGGCGTGCTGG
The DNA here is from genome assembly GCA_029779385.1 of Actinomycetes bacterium. Next base: position 4,164 of record JAKPAQ010000671.1, read on the forward strand.
ACCGGTGCCGTCACGGATCGGGGTCAGGTCGATGATCACAGTCACGTACTTGTCGCCACGCCTGGTGTGGCGCCACACGTGCTCGTCCACGCCCAGGACCTTCACGCCGTCGAAGCGGTGCTCGTCGTCGATCAGGACCCGTCTGCCCTCGGCCAGGACAGCGTCGTTGGCGGTGTCCCACGCGACCCCGAGACCTTCAGCGACCCGGGCCACCGTCAGGTGCTGAACGACGATCGCCTCCAGTGCCCACCGCAGCCCGCGACGCGACAACTTCGCCCGGGGCTCAGCCGCCCGAGTGGTGTCTTGGCGCCACACGTGCCCACAGTCGGCGCACCGGTACCGACGGATCGTCACGACCAGCGTCGTCGGTCGCCAACCGAGTGGCTCGTGGGCCAAGGTCCGGGTGACGGTGTCACGCGGGCTGCCTTCACAGCCGCAGCGGCGGCACCACTGATCCGGTTCGACAACCCGGCACGCGAGGACCGCACGGTCCGGCTCGAGGCGCTGTCCGGTGGCCACGAGGCCGAGCTCGTCGAGTC
>JAKPAQ010000672.1 GCA_029779385.1 Actinomycetes bacterium
CACGGGGGTGGGTCTCACAGCTTCTCCGAAGGTCCGGAAGCCGCCACTAGCGCCGCCCGGTTCCACCTGGGGCACGGGACCACAAGTCTGCTCGCTAGCCTCGCCTCTGCGCCCTTGGACGAATTGGCAACGCAAACAGTCGGGCTGCGACCGCTGGTTGAAGCCGGGGTCCTCGCAGGACTGCACATCGAAGGACCATTCCTCAACGAGTGTCGTCGCGGCGCCCACAACCCCGAACTTCTGATGGACCCCGATGTCGAATGGCTACTGGAAGTCGTCGACAACGGCGTCAAGATGGTCACCCTCGCCCCAGAGCTCGCTGGCGGGCTCGCGGCGATTCGTGCCATCACCGACGTGGGGGTTGTAGCCGCGCTTGGCCACTCGGATGCCACGTATGAACAAGCCGTTGAGGCAATCGACGCAGGGGTCCGAGTCGCAACCCACTTGTTCAACGGAATGCGCCCACCTCACCATCGTGAACCCGGTGCAGTGCTGGCGCTGCTGCGCGACCCTCGAGTCACCGTTGAGCTCATCAGCGATGGCGTTCACCTCCATGAGGCCCTGTTGGAAAGCATCTTTGCGGCGGTGGGGCTGCGCCGAGTGGCGCTGATTACGGATGCGATCTCAGCAACAGGGATGCCCGACGGCCTGCACGAACTTGCCGGTTCGGCAGTGCGGGTGACTGACGGTGTCGCCGAATTGGCCGACGGTTCCTCACTCGCCGGCAGCACCCTCACGATGGATGCGGCCGTGAGAAATGCCGTCGGCGCCGGAGTGAGCTTCAGGGATGCAATTACCGCAGCAACCTCCAACCCGGCCCGAACCCTTGGTCTTGACGACCGAGGCTCGCTGGCCGTTGGCCTACGCGCCGATCTCGTCGCACTCAACCCCGATTTGCAAATTGCCGCCGTCATGCAGGCTGGCAATTTGGTAGACCACGTCTCAGAATCACAGGTGACCTCATGATCTTGACCGTGACGCCCAACATCGCGCTAGACATTACGTACACAATCGACAAGTTCGAGCTTCACTCGAGCATGCGGGTAAATGATGTCGCAGACCGCGCTGGCGGCAAAGGCATCAACGTCAGCCGCGTGTTGGCCAGCCTCGGGTACGAGTCGCTGATCCTCGGACTTCAAGGTGGCAATGTTGGCGCCGCAATCGAGGCGGATTTGATCGCTTCACAGCTGCCTTACGAACTAGTTCCGATCGTGGGCCAGACCCGTCGCTCGGTTGGGATTGTTGACCGCTCCACCGGCGACGCGACGGTGTTGAACGAGGCAGGCCCAGACGTCAGCGGCGAAGAATGGGAACGGCTGACACAAACGGTTGCCCGCCACCTTCCACAAGCCTCGACGTTGGTCGTCTCGGGCAGTCTCCCTCCCGGCATTGGCCAGGCAGGAGTAGCCGAACTCGCTCAGCTTGCCGTCGCGGCATCCGTTCCAGTCATCGTCGATACCAGCGGGCCGTCACTTCTCGACGCCGTCGCAATCGGACCGGATGTTGTGAAACCCAACGCCCACGAGATCGCGAGCGCAACTGGGATCGACGATCCGCTCGAAGGCGCAGCCGCACTCATCGAACGAGGCGCGAAGGCCGTTGTGGTGTCGCTCGGCGCTGATGGGATGTGCGTTGTCACGGCCGACCAGACCCTTCGAGCCAAGCCCACTCGGACCATCAGTGGCAATCCAACCGGAGCAGGCGACGCAGGCGTCGCCGCACTCGCTGCCGGACTGGCATTTTCGAATAGTTGGGAAGACCGACTGCGGCAGGCAGTTGCGGTTTCGGCGGCCGCTGTCGCACACCCACTTGCTGGAAGCTTCGACCCCGATGTCTACGAATCAATGCTGACCGACGTACTAGTGGAGGACCTTTCGTGACTCTTGAATCAACGCATGCAATTGTGAACGCCGCAGCCGAGGCGGGCAGGGGCGCTGGCGCCTTCAACGTCATTCAGATCGAACTTGCCGAAGCGCTGACTGCCGGGGCGGCTGATGCACATGCCCCGGTGATCTTGCAGATTTCCGAGAATGCGGTGAAGTACCACGGGAGCCTGGAGCCGATCGCGCTAGCGACTTTGGCAATCGCCCGGGCCTCGGAGTTCCCAGTCGCTGTGCACCTTGATCATGCTGAGTCGGTGGACCTGATCCACGAGGCCGTTGAACTTGG
>JAKPAQ010000066.1 GCA_029779385.1 Actinomycetes bacterium
CCGGTCTTGATTGCTTCGCGAGTTTCGGCGGGCGGTGGCGCTGCCCGAACGGTGCGGTAGGCAGTGACGTCGTCGACTTCCCAGCCCAATGCCTGAAGCCCGGCAACCAGCGACTCCGTCGCGATGTCCGCTCGTGGAAGGAAGACCCGATCGATCGGATCAACCTCAGCGTCATACGGCTGCCACTCAGCGAGCAGGCCAGCAGTCGACTGCTCACCGGTTGGAACCAATTCCGGCTTCACACCAAAGGCGATGAGCGCGGCAGCCGTGGCATCACCAACGGCGGCAACCTTTAGGCCTGCCATCGCTCGAGCGTCGAGGCCATACTCCTCGAACTTCTCGCGAACGGCCTTCACGGCATTGGCACTGGTGAATGCGACCCACTGGTATCGGCCCGTGACAAGTCCTTGGATTGCACGATCCATCTGTTGCGGCGTGCGCGGCGGCTCAACCGAGATGGTCGGAACCTCAACCGGGACGGCGCCGTATCGCCGCAGTTGCTCGGAAAGTGCACCGGCCTGTTCCTTCGTGCGCGGCACAAGCACGCGCCAACCGAACAACGGCTTCGTCTCGAACCACGAGAGTTTGTCGCGGTTGCTCAGTACCTCACCGACGACCAGAATTCCAGGCCCTGCTTGCTTCGCAGCCTTCACGGCGGCGGGCAGTTCCTCCAACGTGCTGGCGATGGTGCGCTGCTCAACGGTGGTCGCGCCACGGGTGATTGTGATCGGAGTGTCGGCCTTGCGGCCAGCAGCCAACAACGCCTTGGAGATGTCGACAGCCTTGTCGGCACCATCGGGAATGATCACGGTGAATCGGGGACTGGCCAATTCGGCCCAGTCGGTCACCGCGTCGGCTTCAATAATCCGGACCTCGCGCGCCTTCGGGCTCATCAGGGGGAATCCGGCGTAGGCCGCGACCCCGGACACCTGCGAGACCCCGGGAGCAACTTCGAAGCTCAGCTTCGAGCGGTTCAAGACAGCAGCCTCGGTTGCGATCGAGCCGTCAAGAATCGGGTCGCCTGAGTAAAGCCGCACTACGTTGTCGCCGGCGCGAGCGCGCTCAACAACCTTCTTCGCCCGCGCTGGGTTATCCAGCGGACGTCCGTCGTCGTCGACGACCGACACCAACTGCGCCTGCGGGGCGTATCGCGTGGCGATATCCACAACATCGGAGTCTGCAACAACGGCATCTGCCGCTTCGAGCAGGATCGTCGCGCGGATTGTCAACAATTCGGGGTCGCCTGGACCCGCCGAAACGAGCGAGATCGTGCCGACTGGGCGATTCTTCTTCGGACGTGCGGTTGTCACTACTCGTGCTCCCCCAACAGGTCGGCTGCCCCAGCCTCGAGCAGTAGGGCCGCGAGGTCGCGTCCCAGTTCGTCTGCTTGGCTGGCGTTGCCGGTAATGGACATACGGATCATCTGCGAACCATCGACCGCAGCGGTCATGGCTTGCAGGTGGATTTCACTTTCTGCTTTCAGTTCAGATGGTGCTGGTGTCACGGTTGCCAACGCACCGACCGGTGCTGTGCACCCTGCTTCAAGGGCATTGAGCACTGCTCGTTCAGCGTCGACTGCAACGTGAGTAAAGAAATCATCGAGGTTCAACAGTGCTTTGTGCAAATCCGGATCTCGCTGTGCGAGCGAGTTTGCGGCTTCAATCGCCAACGATCCTTGGCCCGGGGCCGGCAACATCTGCGCGGGTTCGAGGTATTCGGTGATGGCGGCCTCGCGGTTCAGCCGAACCAATCCGGCGGCCGCCAGGATCACCGCGTCAAGGTCGCCGGACTCCACGCGACCCAGGCGAGTGTCCACATTCCCGCGAATGTCGACCACGTTGAGGTCAGGGCGCAAAGCCCGCAATTGGCTTGCCCGCCGGGGTGACCCAGTGCCGACAGTGGCGGCAACCGGCAAGTCAGCCAACGTGGCACCGTCGATCCCGCAAAACGCGTCGCGAGGGTCTTGGCGAACTGGCGTCGCGGCCAAGGTGAGTTCCGCGTGGGGCGCGGTTGGCAGGTCCTTGAGGGAGTGCACGCCTACGTCTGCACGGCCGTCGATGACTGCCTCGCGCACGGCACCCACGAACACACCGACGCCGCCAAATCCGACGAGCGACCCTGGGCTGGTGTCTCCCTCGGTTGTTACCAGCACAAGTTCGGCGGGCCGTGACGTGAACTCTGCGAGCGCGTCGGCGACAGTCTGGGCTTGCGTCACTGCGAGTTGACTTCGCCTTGTCGCCACCCTGATTGGGGTAGGCGTCAAGGCATCCACCGACCGTTCAGGTTCGTGATGTCGGTGAACCCGGTGGCCTCACTGGCATCCACGCTGGTGTCCGACAGCGAGGTCACGGCCTCTGGGTCGAGGTCGAACAACGCATGCAATGCCTCGGCGTAGCGCTGCCCGTCGGGGTCAGCCGCGAACTGCTTCATCCGCACAGTCGGCGTGTGCAGCAACGTGGAAACCGTGCGCCGCATCGTCTGCTCAACAGCGGCAATCGCGTCCTCAGACAACTCGGGGTGCTTGAGCCGCAGACGCTGCAGTTCAGCCTCAAGAACCAGATCCGCCTTTGCCCGCAGCGACACCACGATCGGCTCGACCCGTTGCGCTGCCTGATCCGCCAAGAACGCTCGAACCTCGTCATCGATCAGCGTTCGGGCAACGTCAAGGTCCGACTGCGACGCGGCAGCACCGGGTGCGTGAGCGAGGTCGGCTAGGTCGATTCGAGTCACGGAACGAATGGCCCCTACTTCAGGTTCAGTGTCGTGTGGCAACGCAAGATCGACGACCACCAGCGCGCGGTCTGGGCGCCCTGACATGGCGGTTGCGATGTCCTCGGCGGTGATGACAACTCCGTTGGCACCAGTTGCGCTGACGATGACATCCGCCTTCTGTAGCGCGCCGGGCAACTCATCCATCCCGATCGGTGTTGCCCCCGAAAGATCTGCGGCCCGCTTTGTTGAGGCAGTGGTTCGACTCGCAACAGTGATGTCACTGACCCCACGGTTCGCGAGAGTCTGAAGACTCAGCGAACTCATCGCGCCAGCCCCAACGACAAGCGCTGTGCGGTCGCTCAGTGCACCTGTTACGTCTTGTGCGAGGTCAAGCGCAACGGACACAACGGACGCGCCGTGACGGTCGATGCCGGTTTCGCTGTGAACTCGCTTGCCGATGCGCAATGCGGTTTGGCCAAGGTCATTGAGAACTCGACCCGCGTTACCGGCTTCCTGAGCATCACGCAGTGAGCCGCGAACCTGACCAAGGATCTGCTGCTCACCGACGATCATCGAGTCGAGTCCCGACGCAACCGTGAACATGTGGTGGACGGCGCGTTCTTCGAAGTGGACGTATAGGTGCGTCGTCAACTCGTCGAGGTGGACGCCCGTGTGTTTAGCCAACCGACTTGAAATGTCGGTGACCGCGCCATGGAAGCGCACAACCTCGGCGGTAACTTCGAGCCTGTTGCAGGTACTGACAACCATCACTTCGGCAACAAACGGTGATGCCGCGATGTCGTTGCGCAGAGATGTCACAGATTCGGTGTGTGCCGCGATCTGATCGAGGAGTGCAACGGGCGCAGTTCGATGGCTCACACCAACAAGCAGCAGGCTC
>JAKPAQ010000003.1 GCA_029779385.1 Actinomycetes bacterium
CCAAGTGGTCCCGTGTGCCTGGTGGACGCGGCGAGACTTGGCGCACCGACGCGGTCAGTTGGCTAAATAGTCAGAGTCACGCAGCCCGCGCCACCACGCGCGCCAAGGCGCGAGGCTGCGAACGAACTGCCGCCGGCCGCCTCGGCGAACGATTCGCCAGGCGGACTTCGGTGCCGACCGGCGCCAGCGCTGTCGGTCAGCGGGTTCAAGGTGCCCAACGGCAAATCGGGCGCGGTTGACGATGTTGTAGTAGTAGTACGTTTCGGATTTGCCTTGGCCTTGGGTGCCGCCGACGGCGTGGGTGGCGACTGCACCATCAACAACCTGGAGGTTTCCGCCGGCAGCGATCACCCGGGCGCAGAGGTCAACATCCTCCCAGTAGAGAAAATACGACTCGTCGAATCCACCGACCGCATCGAAAAGTTCAATTGACAACATCAAGCAGGCGCCACTGAGCCACGGCATAGTCGCCGAATTTGGATACTCGTCGCGAACGCGCCACGGTCGCATGTCGCCAGTGTCGAGGTCCAGATCCATCCCGGCGGACCAGAGTGAGCCGTCAGGTTTCAAAATTCGAGGGCCCGCGAGTGTCATGGGATCGTCATCGACAGCGTCTAGGAGCAGACTCGCGGACACTGTGTCGATGTCGGCGTCGGGATTTATCAGCAGGATCCGATCGCACCCGGCCCGTCGAGCAGCCTCGACGCCTAGGTTGCAACCGGCACCAAATCCCGTATTCGTCTCGGGTGTGAGGGCCAGCCACTGATTCTCGATCGCGCGAGCGAGCACTGACGAGCGTTCGGCCTCGGTAGTGAAGTTGTCGACCACCACGACATTGGCTCCGGGGAATCGTTCGGGGTGGTTGAAGCTTTCGCTGATCTGATCGACCGAACCGTAGTTGACCAGAACGATTCCTACCCCCTCGAAGTCCATCGTCAGGCGCCGTTTCGGTCGGCTAGCAGAGCTTCGTTGTAGGCGTTGAGGTGTTGGCGCCCAGCCAATTGCCAGGAGCGATTGCTCAAGTTGGGCGAACTGCCGCGAGTCGCCTCAACCGCAACAAGCGCTTTGGCAAGCGCCGTCGCAGTCAACTCGCCTTCGAACTGCTGTACCCACTCCAGGCCGACCTCTTCGGCCAATGCGTCGGTGGCACCGTTGCGCGGAACCAAAACGGGGCGGTCGAGCGAGAGCGCAGCCAGCGCACTGCCGGAGTTGTGCAGGTCGCGGTAGGGCAACACGATCAAAGCCGAGCGAGTTATCAGGTCAACAAGTTCGGCGTCGGACAAATGCCGCAAAGCCAACTCGACCCTCGGGTCAGCGTCCGCTTGCGTCTGAAGGGCTGACCCCAATTCGGCCGGGTCGGCCCGACCGCCAATCGAAAGCCGGTAGTCACCGTCCAGCTCGCCAAAGGCAGTCACTAGATCGGCAACGTTTTTGTATTCGCGTATCAGGCCAAAGAAGCCGAGTCGGTTCGGCTCGATGGGTTGGACCGGATATTTGCCGTACCAGTGCCGATAGTCGCTGTGGGGGATAAGTCGGACTGCCGCCCCGGACAACGGGGAAGTCGTCGGGTTGAGGATTATCTGCAATGCGGTCGAGCGGTCAAGGGCTTGCAAGGCGCGCTCGCGGGCCGGTGCAACGGACTCATGAGGGCTGGTGTTGTGCACGGTCCGCACGACGGCCCGGTTCGATTTGGCAAATCGTCGAACGACGCGGCCAAATAGGAGTTGGCGGATTCGGGTGCGAAACGGTGAACCGCCGGTCATCGTGGCGTCAGGCCAGTGCACATGAAATACGTCATATTTGCCAAACAGTCCGCGTATCCAAGTGAAAGTGTCGACAGTCAGGCCAGGCTCGGTTCGGAGTTGCTCAATCAGTTGGCTGACGTACGGATTCGTCGTCGGACGTGGCTCCGGGACCGAAAGCAGAATCCGGTTAGCCCTTGGTCCAGTCAACTGGTCGCTGAGCTGGCCTGGCGCCAGAGCGGCGATTCGTTCGACGGCCGAGGCAATTTGACGTGCCGCTCGGATATTCGCGGCACCGCCTCGGCGGTAGGGGTCAGCGATGTCTAGGCCACCCTGCGTCGCGACGAGGCTTCGCTTGGCCGCCAAGGTTGGGACGTCAGTGGTCCCTAGAAGTTCAACTAGTGCCGCATACTCGGCCAAGGTGAAGGCGCGGCCAAAGGCATGTGGGGCGAGCGCGACGACCTTGGACCGGTGTTCTCGCGTAGCAGTCAAGATCAGGTCAGCATCCCCGATTATCTCGGCAGTCAGCAGCCGGGCCGAAAACCCCGAAGAGTCGATGTCCAAGGGCGCGAATGCCTCGGCCATGTGCTGTTCGAGGCCGTGACCCACGACCGCCTGCGTCCCAGCGCTACTGAAAGTGGCCGTTGGCCCAAACGCGTTGGTTTGGGCAAGTAATAGGTGGGCTGCTGGTGACCTGCAGATGTTCCCCGTGCAGACCAAGAGCACCTTCATCAGTTGCTGTCCTCGTTCTTCGCTTGACTCATTTTCTGGGTCCGCGGGTCAGAGGTGTACGAGCCGTATGCTCGGGCAACTTCTGGCGCCCGGTTCAACACCGCGCCGAGCGGTTTCTGGCCGGCGACCTCCAACGCTTCAACCGCGTCGCGCACATGGGAACGTTTCGTTCGGCGTGCTGAAGCAACGAAGATGGTGCCGTCGACAATTCGGGACATGACGGCCGCATCGATAACTGAAAGCAACGGCGGGGCATCGATAATGACGTGGTCATAGGAAGCCTTGAGTTGCATGAGCACGTCGCTCATTGCCGCCGAGTCGAGCAATTGCACCGCATTGGGTGGGATTTCGCCGCTCGTCATCACATCGATGCCGCGTGCGGGCCACTTCTGGATCGCTTCGGTAACGGTTGCTCGGCCGATCAATGCGGTCGTCAAGCCGATCGCTTGCTCCAGCCCGCTCACCTTGTGCAGTCGCGGACGACGAAGATCCGCATCAATCAAAATTACCCGATCGCCATGTTCGGCGATCGCTTGAGCCAAGTTGATCGCGGTTGTGGTCTTGCCGTCTTGAGGCAGTGCCGAAGTGATCAACGTCGTGCGGTGATAACTGTTCCTAGACCAGACGAAATCGAGGTTTGCTCGCAGCCGACGGAACGCTTCAGTGCGGGCCGGGTCTTCGGCGTTCTCGTCCTTATTGCGAAAGGACGGAATGGAGCCAAGAACGGGAAGGTTTGCCACGTGGGCCAAGTCGTCCGAATCAGTAAGGCGAACGTTCAGTACCGAGCGCAAGACGGCGTAGGCCAAGCCCAATAGCAGACCGATTCCGAGTCCGATCGCCGTTGAAAACTTGGTGTTCGGACTGATCGGCCAGTTCGCTGGCAAGGCTTCGGAGGTTTGGGTGATCTTGATGGCCTGCGAGTCGTCCTTCAACGGCATCAGGTCTTTGATCGTAAGTGGCAATTGGTCGGCGATCGCATTGGCGATTTCGGCGGCAAGGACTCTGTCTGAGGAGGTGACGATCATCTGGATTGTGAACGTATTGAGCGGGGTGTTCACCTCGAGGGACCGTGCCAGATCCTTGGCCGATGAGTCGAGTCCGAGTTCTTCGATCACCGGATTCAACACAATCGGCGAAGATGCTATTTGGGCGTATGACTGAACCACATTTTGAGTGAACGCTGAGCCCTGCGCCAGGTCCGATACCGAGGAGCTGCTGCTGACGCCGACAAAGACTTCGCTGGTCGACTGGTAGGTCGGTGCAGTCGACTTTGCGATTGCAAAGCCAGCAATTCCGCCCAATAGGGTCGCCAGCAAGATCGCGACCCACCGTTGGCGTATCGCACTGACATAGTCGGCCAGCTTCACGTCGTGGTCTCCGTTCTGCGATGTGGTGATTCGGGTTGAGGAATCCCGAGTGTAGACGAGCAAAATCTAGTGCCGCTGTGTTTCGAGGGTACGCTCGGTAATCCAATCGGGACTTTAGTGAGGATCGTGCGATGAGTTGGTCACGTGGACAGATCATGATGGCTGCTGCTGTCGCGGCGGTGCTTGGTCTGATCTTGGTGTGGGCGCTGAACTCTTCTTCAGGTGACAAAGAGGCCAAGCCTGAGCCCACCGCGGCCAGCAACCAAACCTCGGGCCCGACGCCAAAGTCGACACCTACTACGGCGCCACCGACGCAAGTCACGGCGAAGCCTGTTGGGAAAAATCCTGACCTTGATTCGCCGGTGAAGTTAAGCGATGGCGCGACGGCCAAGATAGTCAAGATCGAAAAGGTTCAGAGCCAAGGTGAACTGCCTGGCGAGATTTCTGCGCCAGCGTTGCGCTTCACGGTCGAAACGACAGCAGGGTCCGAAGCGCTCAATTTGGCGACCGTAGTGGTGAATGCCTATTACGGTCCCGAGAAGATTCCAGCGGTCTCGATTTCCGGGCCTGGCGGGAAGCCATTCGGCGGTTCCTTGGCTTCGGGGAAGACGGCCAAGGGCGTCTACATCTTCAACATTCCGGTGGCCGAGCGCGACAACGTTTCGGTCGAGTTCAACTGGTCCCCAAAGGCAAAACCGGTCATCTTGTCGGGAAATGTGAGCTAATCGCGAACTCTTTTGCAACACGAGTCACACGAGTCACTACTTCGTGAAATTTGGTATTTGTATCCCAAAAACGCTGTCACCATGAACTAGTCGGGGTATGGGGGAGTGGTCTATTCGCTCTCGGGAACCAATAGATCACTCGGGTGTTGGAGAAAAGAATCATGGTCAGTAAATCTTGGCGCTTCGGCGCAATAGTCGTCTCGGGTGCTGCACTAGTCTCGTCAGTCTTGCTGGCGGCACCCGCCCAAGCCGATATCGATCCCAGCGATCCGTCGTTGCCGACCACGGTGACTGCTGACGCGCTGCCCACCGTCCAGATCGACGGTGTCGTCTGGGACCAAGAGATAGTCGGCAACACCGTCTACGTCGCTGGAGAGTTCAAGAATGCGCGACCGGCAGGCTCTGCCGCCGGCACGAACTTGGTTCCGCGCGCCAACATGTTGGCCTACAACCTCACCACTGGCGAGCTGATCGACAGTTTCGCTCCGCAGTTCGACGGCGCAGTTCGGTCGCTTTCCATTTCGCCAGACGGCACCCGCCTCTACGCCGGTGGCTCCTTCTCCAAGGTGAACGGCCAAAACCGCTACCGGATCGTTTCGCTTGACCCGGCCACCGGTGAGATCGCTGGCGGAACGCCGGGCGCAAACTCCACCGTCACATCGATTGAGGCGACTTCTTCGGCGATTTACGTCGGCGGCATGTTCTCCACCTTGGGCTCGGCATCGCGCGTGCGAGCCGCTTCCTTCGTGCCGGGTACTTCAACAGTCCTGCCGTTCAACCCGACCATTCCGGACGGAAACGTTCAGGCGATCATCTCCAGTCCAGACAACCAGAAGGTAGTCATTGGCGGCGCCTTTACCTCCGTAAACGGTTCCTCGAGCCCGGGCTACGGACTGGCCCTGCTAAATGGTGAAACCGGCCAGTCTCTCCCGTTGGCCGCAAACAGCGAGATCCGCGACGCTGGCAAAGACTCGGCCATTCTCGCGTTGAAGGCCGACGCCGACGGGTTCTACGGTTCTGGCTACCACTTCGGTGGCGGCGGAAACGTTGAAGGTTCCTTCATGGTCGACTGGAACGGCAACCTAAAGTGGATTGACGATTGCCACGGCGATACTTACGACATCGTTCCGTCGGCGAACGTTATCTACCAAGCGTCACACAAGCACTTCTGCGGCAACCTCGGTACCGGCGGTTTCCCGCAGACCGAGCCGTGGTCCTTCCACCACGGCACTGCGATGACGAAGTTCGCTACCGGAACCTCTAAGGCCGATATCTATGGCTACAAAGACCACCCAGGTCAGCCCAGCCCCAGCCTGCTCAACTTCTTCCCCGATTTCGCGCCGGGAACTTACACCGGTCAGAATCAGGCTCCTTGGGACGTTGAGACCAACGGTGACTATGTCGTTTACGGCGGCGAATTCCTGCGAGTAAATGGCCAAGGCCAACAGGGCATCGTCCGCTTCGCTAAGAAGTCCATTGCTCCCCAGAAGCAAGGTCCGCGAGTCGGCGGCGCAGACCTAAAGGTAAAGGTGCGCAGCGTCGCAGCCGGCACGGTGCGGATTTCCTGGCCAGGCACCTACGACCGTGACAACGCGACCCTGACCTATCAGGTATTCCGGGGCGACACTGGAAACAAGATCTGGGAAGGAACCCAGACGGCACGTTTCTGGGAAGTTCAGCCCATGGGAGTCACCGACACTGGACTTGCGCAAGGAAGCTCGACGCAGTACCTACTTCGCGTACGCGACTCTTCTGGTAACCAAGTCAGTTCCGGCTGGATCCCCGTCACCGTAGGCGGAGCCGGCACGGTCGGCAACTACGCAAATCGCGTTCTTGAAGACGGCGCGACCAAGTTCTGGCGACTCTCTGAAGCATCCGGTCAGGTAATCGACTGGGCCGGCATCGACGATACGGACCCAGGTTCGGGTGTTACCCGCGGAACCGCAGGCGCAATGCTGGACGGGTCCAACAACGCCGCCACCACCTTCAAGGGCAACGCGTCGAGCGTGACTGTTTCGCCGACGCTCATTTGGGGTCCGCAGAAGTTCTCCGTGGAAGCTTGGTTCAAGACCTCCAGCACCGGCGGCATCGTCAACTTCGGTGACAAAGCTTCCGGCGACACGAGCAAGAACGACCGTTACCTCTACCTCGATAGCAGCGGAAAGCTGACCTTTGGTATCTACAACGGATCGAGTCAGGTCAAGCTCGCCGGTAGTGGCAACATGCGCGACAACCAGTGGCATCACGCCGTTGGCACCTTCGATGAAGGCAAGATGGCGCTCTACCTAGATGGCAAGCGAATTGGCATGAACTCCGCGGCTGGCATCGCTCAGCAGTACTGGGGATACTGGCGAGTTGGTGGCGACCGCGCTTGGAGTGGCAATAAGTACTTCAACGGTGTCATCGATGACGTCGCCATCTACCCGAAGGCGCTGACTGCCAACGAGGTCGATCGGCATTGGACCGCTAGTGGCCGAGCGACGAATGTTGCGCAGGCGCCAGCCGACACGTATGGTGCCTCGGTTTACGGCGCGGATCCGCAGTTCTACTGGCGACTCGGTGAGACCAGCGGCACCAACGCTGCTGATTCATCGATCAATGGCGCCAACGGAACTTACATCGGTACCTACACCCAGAACCGGCCAGGTGCAGTATCGGCCAACGGCGGCGTGCTGCTCGCCCGTCCCGTCGCTGGCGGGCTGTTCGGCATAGGTGCCAAGGCAGGCGGCAACATCGTCTCGGCCCAGTCCTTTAGCAATCCGCAGGTGTTCTCTCAAGAAGTATGGATCAACACCACAGCCAGTGGCGGCGGCCGAATCTTCGGCTTCGGGTCAAGCTCCAACGGGTCGACCTCGAGTAACTACGACCGACAGCTTTACATGCTCGACAACGGCAAAGTTCGGTTCGGTGTGTACCCGGGCCAGGCGGTGACGATCGACTCCACCAACGCGCTAAATGACGGCCAATGGCACCAGCTGGTTTCGACTCTGGGCCCTGATGGAACGAAGCTTTACGTCGACGGCGTGCTCAACGCTTCGGATCCAAACACCACAGCCCAGAACTACACGGGTTACTGGAAGTTGGGCGGCGACAACACTTGGGGCGGAAACTCCCAGTCGTACTTCGCCGGCACCGTCGATGAGGCAGCGGTCTACTCGACCCAGCTTTCGCCCGCCGAAGTCAGGTCGCACTTCCTGGCAAGTGGCCGGACGTTGCCGAACGTTGCCCCAGTGGCGAGCTTTACCGCGTTGCCAGCCGGCGCATCGGTAGCCTTCGATTCGTCTGCCTCATCTGACGTTGACGGCACGATCGCCTCCTACGCATGGACATTCGGTGATGGGACGACGAGCACGTCGGCAAACCCGACGCACGTCTACGCCAACTCGGGTACTTACGGCGTCTCGCTGACAGTTACCGATAACAGCGGCGCTTCGCACACCGTGAGCCATCTGGTTGTCGTCGCCGTACCGAATGCGGCACCAACGGCGCAGTTCACCCACCAAGTAGACGGTTTGAAGGTTGACTTCACGTCAACCTCGACCGATTCGGACGGCACGATCGCGGCCTACGAATGGAACTTTGGTGATGGCTCGACCAGCACTTCAGCGAACCCGTCCCACACCTACTCGACCGGTGCGCCACGCACCGTCACCTTGAAGGTGACCGACAACGAGGGCGGCACGAGTACGGTCTCGCATCTGGTAGACCCCGACTCGCCACCAGCGGCAAGTTTCACGGTGGTTAAGAACGCGCTCGCAGTTGACTTCACGTCAACAGCAACCGATGACGACGCCGTGGTCAGCCATGCGTGGAAGTTCGGTGATGGTGCCACGAGTTCGGCGAAGAACCCATCGCACACCTACGGTGCGCCTGGCGACTATCAGGTGAGCCTCAAGGTCACCGATACGGCCGGTCAGACCCATGAGGTCACCGAGACGATCACTGTTGCTTTGGCGCCGAACGTGCCGCCGGTGGCAGCCTTCTCGGCTTCGGTGTCTGGCACGACCGCGAACTTCAACGCTGGTGCCTCCACTGATACCGATGGCTCGATCGTGTCGTACGCGTGGGACTTCGGTGACGGGAATACCGGTACCGGCGTTACTGCGTCGAACGATTACCCGGCTGAGGACGGCACCTACCAGGTGAAGTTGACGGTGACCGATGATGCTGGGGCAACCCATTCGATCACCAAGCCGGTAGTTATTGATGTGCCAGATCCAGGTCAGGAAGTCCTGCGTGATGTGTTCGGCAGGACTGTGGCGAACAGTTGGGGCAATGCTGACCTTGGCGGCGCGTGGACGATTCCGTCCGGTGCAGCGGCGTTCTCGGTGAACGGCTCCGCCGGCCGGGTTAGCCTGCCTGCTGGTGGTGGCCGCGATGTGTACCTCGGCGCTACCGTGTTGCGTGAAGCTGATGTGACGTTCGATTACACGTTGGACAAGCCAGTCACCGGCGGCGGCATCTTCCTAGACGCGATCATTCGTCGAGTGGATGCAAACAACACCTACCGCGCCAAGGTTGTCGCCTTGGCAGATGGTCGGGTCCGCGTGGACTTGGTCC
>JAKPAQ010000024.1 GCA_029779385.1 Actinomycetes bacterium
GACTCCTCGCGGGATCGCCGTCGACTCGTCGGGCAACGTGTACACCAGCAACCTTGCAGACAACACCGTCACCAAGATCACGTCTGGCGGTGCCTCGTCTGTCCTTGGAACGACGGGGGCAAAACCCATCGACGTAGCGGTGGACTCCGCTGGCAACGTGTACACCACGAATTATGCCGATTCGACGGTCACCAAGATCACCCCCGGCGGTGCGTCTTCGGTCCTAGGGGCGACGGGATCCCGGCCTCTGGGCATCACCCTCGATCCTCAAGGAAATGTCTACACGGCCAACGAGGGCGCGAACACGGTCACGAAGATCACCCCCGGCGGCGCCGCGTCAACTTTCGGCAAGACGGGCGCATGGCCGCAGGCGATCGCGATTGACAGTTCCGGCAACATCTATACGGCGAACTGGGTCTCGAACAACGTCTCCAAGATCACCCCAAGCGGGAAATCCACGATCTACGGAAAGACCGGAAAGAAGCCGATCGGCCTCGTGGTCGACCCCTACGGCGCGGTGTTTACGACGAATGACGGGGCCAACACCGTCTCGAAGATCAGTCGCACTGGGCGCGCCAAGGTGATTGCATCCACCGGCAGGCGTCCAATCGGTATCGCCTCTGACGCAGCCGGATTCCTGTACACGGCGAACTTCCTGTCGAATACGATTACCGAGATCTATCCGACGCCGAAGGGGTCTCCAAATGTCCTAACGCTCAACACCGTGAGCGTTCTGAAGCCTGGAAACCGTGATGCGTGGATCATTCCGTTCTGGAACGACGTGTACGCAAGCAAAGCTGAGTGCCTCGCGGCATTCCCGTCGGTACGGGCCATCATCGACCAGAATGCGGACCCTTCCGTTCAGGCCGCGTCCGCAACGAACTGCATGGGCGTCGGCAGGGTCTCCTACAACTACCAGGTCGCCGAGACCGAGTTGACCGTCGCTCAATGGGTGACGTTCCTGAATACCGTCGATCCCAATGGCCACAACAAGCATCACCTGTGGGATGCGGCGCAAAGCTCTCGCGTGTGGCCGAAGTACGGGTCGGTCAACCGCAACAAGCGTGCCCCGAGAGGTCAGCACTACTACGTCGCATCGCCGGAGTGGGCCAACAAGCCCTACAACGTCGCCGACTTCACGAGGGCAGCACGGTTGGCAAATTCACTCGATAACGGCCAACTGATCAAGAGGAAGACCCGGGAAGTGACAGTGCCGGGCGGCAGGCGGCTTCTCCGGACGACCTTCACCGTTCGGTTGTCTACCAACACCAGTACCGGCATGTACAAGATGAGCAATCGCAAGGCAACCAGGACTTCGAAGAAGGGATTCGCCGTTTCCAGCCAAGACGAATGGATCAAGGCGGCATACTTCGATCCGAAAGGCGGCGGCAAGCACTCGTATTGGGATTACCCCACTAACCCCGGGGTCTATGTGAACTGCCCAGTCGATGAGTCCGGTTGCGTGGCAGGTGAACAACCATCCGCGACAACGCTAGACGGCAACGGCAATGTCACCAACCGCGGCACCCAGCCCCTCGCTTCATTCGAGGCAGTTCCCGGCGTTGCACCGGATTGGTGTCCGTCACAGTTCAGCGCAGCTCAATGTGCGTACACGCCGTTCAAGCCACTTGAGAACATCTATGTCGGGAACATGAGCACCGTCGGTCAGGCGCGGACCCGTTCGCCTTGGGGCACACTCGACCAGGGCGGCAACGTCGTTGAAATCACCGACACCATCGCGCCGCCACCCCCACTGGGAGACACCAAGATCGTGTGGCGCCGCTGGCACGGCGGTGTTGTCACTGCGACCGCCTACCAAATGTGGCTGTCTGCCGTAGGCGTCACGCCCCAGACGGTTCCGGGTTACGCCATTAACCCTTGGCGTGGAATTCGTCTCACGGCCCGCGGGCTGACGAACCTCGGGAAGTAGACAATCTTGTTCGTCCCAGACAGTCGTGGCAGGTGCCGCGGCCTCCTTGGACACTAGAGTCCGACGGTGAGTTCAGGGCCTACTCTGCGTTTGCGATCGGTCATCGCAACGACGTTTGTCTGGAAGCTCGGCGACGGGTTGATAGCGACTGGGCTTGGATACATCGCGCTCGTCGCGACAGGCTCATCGTTCTGGGTTGGCGTTCAGTACGCGGTCAGCTTGGCGACTGCTGCACTAGGCGCTGCATTCTTGGGCCGCTGGATGGATCGTCAAAACCTCATAACCATCGTCCGGGCCGGGGTTGCTCTCTGTTTGCTCGGTGTGGCGATTATGGCGGTTAGCCCAGAGGCGACGGATGCGACGATCCTCTTTCTTCTCGTCGCTACTGGGCTGGTTAGCGTCTCGTTTGTCTTAATGTCTGTGGCGTTGAGCGCGGCCGTGGCGGCCGCTGTGCCGCCTGATCGCCTATTGCTCGGCACGACGCAGGCTCGGTCTGCGCAATTGGCCGCTCGCGCCATCGGTGGACTCGTGCTGTCGGTCTTGCTGTACGCGACGAGGACCTCTGTGATTCTGTTGCTCGTCGCTGTGCTCACGTTGATCCTTTGGCTGGCGTGCGAACGAGTCCTGGGTGCAAGTCGGCAATTGATCCCGCCCACCGACGACAACGAGTCGGCGCTGAAAGTGTTTGTCCGCGCCGTCCGCGACTGTCGGCCGCAACGACTCGTTCTCGCCATGTTGCTGTGTTACGGAGTTTTCGTTTCGCCCTTCGTCGCTCTGCTTCCAGTGCTCGCCGAGGCCTTGACGGGAAACAGCAAGAACGTGGGGTGGCTCAGTGCCGTGTACTTCGCGGGCGGCACGGTGAGCATTCTTTCGGGCTACGCCTCGACGAGGATCAACATTCCTTTGGCAGGGCGCACATTTCTGGCCTGCGGCCTCAGCGGGCTGTGGCTGCTCGCCATAGTCGTGTCGCTATCGACGACTAGTGGAACACTGCTCGTGGTTTTGGGCGGTGCCTTCACGTTTCTCTTCGGCCACGCCAGCACGATGCTTCTCTCCGTCTTTAATGTCGCGGC
>JAKPAQ010000028.1 GCA_029779385.1 Actinomycetes bacterium
ACCTGCGAGCTTTCCGATGGCCGCGATTGTGAGTTGGCCGCCGCCAAGACCCCTGTCGACGGCAAGTACGTGGTGAGGATGTCGGCGGCGGACATTTCCCCAAACACAGCAATGCGGTTTATGTCCAATTTGGATCTGGCCGCCCCCGAACGCGCCCACGTCCCATGGGCGATTGCCTGGGATCCGGCTTTCGGCACCCACCTTTGGGCGGTCCTGGTCACTTTGGCGCTAGCTGCGGTGGCGTTTGCCATGAGTTTCCGAGCCGACCGCGCCACCATCGAGCGCAAACCGAACTACCCGGTAATGTTCGAGCCACCTGCGGGTCTTGGCCCGGTACAGACCGTATTTGTTACGACAGAGCGGGTGCCTAGTCGGGCCTTGACCGCGACTCTGATGCACCTGGCCGAGCAGGGCCACGTCGAACTGTCCGAGTCCGGCGGCGACTGGGTCGTAACCAGCAAACTAGATGCACCCTCCCTTGACAAGCTTGACCCGATTTCCCGTCAACTAGTGAGCGCATTGGGCCTAACCACGGCCGGCGAAATGTTCGCGGCCGACGGTTCGGTAGCGGCCGGAAAGACCCTCCAAAGCGCCCAATCATCACTCGGCTCGTTTGCTTCTGGATGGGCGACCTCATCGGGTGAGTTCTCGTCTGAATCAAACGTGATTTGGTGGCGAGTCGCGATCGCCTTTGCCGCTCTCTCAGCTGGATTGGTGGTTTTCCTTGGCCTAGCAGGCATCTTCGCTGCTCCATTTGGCGCTTTCGTCGTTGGCGGGATCGGCCTATTCGCCGCAGGAGCCGCAATCCGCCGAACTCAAAGTGGACGCGAGTTATGGTCGCGCGCTGGCGGCTTTGAACGCTTCCTCAGCACCGATTCGGCCAAAGATCGCTTCGACTTCAGTGGCCGCAAAGAGCTCTACACCTCATTCATCCCCTATGCCGTTGCCTTCGACGTCGCTGACCGGTGGGCAAACAAGTACAAGGTTTCCACGGGTGAGGACGCACCAATCCCAGTTTGGTACGGCGGTGGGCACGCAACTGCATCATCGAGCCTATTTGGCAGCACTGATCCGTTCTCAAGTTTCGAATCATCGCTGGACAGCTCGATCAGCGCCTACACGGCGACCCAAAGTTCGTCCTCAGGTGGCGGAGGCGGCGGCGGTGGCGGCGGTGGCGGCGGTTCTTGGTGACCGTGGGCGTCAAACTCAGTAGGGTCTTACTCAACAACTCAGGAGGCAACTCGTGGTACTGCTAATCATCCTCGGCGTAATCGCCGCGCTAGTCCTGTTCGGAATCGCGGCGTTCAACAAGCTCCGCAAAGCTGACATCGGTGCGCAAGAGGCGTTGGGTGGAATTGACGTTCAGCTCACTCGCCGGGCGGATCTGATCCCGAACCTCGTCAACACCGTAAAGGGATATGCAACTCATGAGCGGGCCGTATTTGAGGCGGTCACCGAAGCTCGCGCCGGCGTAACTGCCGCTGCGAAGGACGGCACGGTCGAGCAGAAGGCCGCCGCAGAAGCCAAGATGGACAAGGCGCTCGTGGACGTTATGGCTGTGGCTGAGGCCTACCCAGACCTAAAGGCGTCGGAAAACTTCCAGCAACTGCAAGCCGAACTCAGCGACACCGAAAACAAGCTCTCGTTCGCTCGCCAGTACTACAACGACGCGGTCCGCGTGCTCAACGAGTTGGTACGCACGATCCCGTGGATGTTCTTCGCCGGCATGGCCAGCGTCAAGGAACGATCTTTCTACGAGGCCCCAGCAGGCCAGGAGAACGCGCCAAACGTCCAGTTCTGAGTCTTTCAACGATTCGGCCGCAGGTG
>JAKPAQ010000048.1 GCA_029779385.1 Actinomycetes bacterium
CACCAAGGTCGTCACGATCAGCCCCGACTACGCCGACAACACGAAGTTCGCCGACGAGTGGCTGCCCGCTCAGGCCGGCACTGACGCGGCCCTAGCGATGGCGATGACGCACGTTGTCCTCAAGGAGAACTTCGTCGACCGGCGAGTTCCGTTCTTCACCGAGTACGTCCGTCAGTACACCGACTTGCCGTTCCTGATCACCTTGGTCGACAACGCCGAACATGGTGGATTGGTGCCGGGCAAGTTCTTGACCGCGGCCGATCTGGGCGAGACCGCCACCGAGGACTCTTGGAAGACGGTCCTATTGAACGCCGCGACCGGCGAACCGGTTGTGCCGAACGGCTCGATGGGCTTCCGCTACGCCGACTCTGGTGAAGGCAAATGGAACCTCGACCTTGAGGGCGTCATCCCGGCGCTATCGCTGCGCGACGGCAAGGTCGCCGAAGAAGCGGCCGAAGTGCTGTTGCCGTCGTTCGCCGGCCTGTCCGGTGACGGTGAAGTACTGCGTCGCGGCGTCCCAGTAACTCGCATCGGCGACAAGCTGGTGACCACGGTCTTCGACCTGATGCTCGCCCAGCACGGCGTTTCCCGTCCCGATTTGCCTGGCGAATGGCCAGACGACTACGAAGATTCCTCCAAGCCGTACACCCCGGCTTGGCAGGCCGAAATCACCAGCGTCCCGGCCGAGGCCTGCATCCGGATCGCGCGTGAGTTCGCCAAGAACGCCGAAGAATCCGGCGGCCGCTCGATGATCATCTTGGGCGCTGGCGTCTGCCAGTGGTTCCACGCTGACGCGACCTACCGCTCGATCCTGTCGCTGCTGTTGCTGACCGGTTCGATGGGCCGAAACGGCGGCGGTTGGGCGCACTATGTCGGCCAAGAGAAGTGCCGCCCGATCACGGGTTGGATTTCGCTGGCGAACAACCTCGACTGGAGCCGGCCGCCGCGCACGATGATCGGCACCGCCTACTGGTACATGCACACCGACCAGTGGCGCACCGACGGCTACCGCGCAGATGCGTTGGCCTCGCCGCTGGCCGAAGGCCACTTGGCCGACATGCACACCGCGGACACGATCGCGCAGTCGGCCCGTCTCGGTTGGATGCCGTTCTACCCGCAGTTCAACCGCAACCCGCTCGACTTGGCTGACGAGGCCGAGGCGGCAGTTGCTGCTGGCGAAGCCACGGACGTCAACGACTTTGTGGTTCAGCAACTCAAGTCCGGCGACCTGCAGTTCGCGGTCGAGGATGTTGATGCGCCCGAGAACTGGCCGCGGACGCTAACGCTTTGGCGCTCGAACCTGTTCGGGTCTTCGGCCAAGGGCAACGAGTACTTCCTCAAGCACCTGCTGGGCACGCACTCGAACGCGACCGCGGTTGACGGCGAGCCGGCGGTTCGTCCGCGCGACGTGAAGTGGCATGAGCAAGCGCCCGAAGGAAAGCTCGACCTGCTGGTTTCGGCCGACTTCCGGATGACGTCCACGACGTTGCTGTCTGACATCGTGTTCCCGGCGGCGACTTGGTACGAGAAGCACGACTTGTCCTCGACCGACATGCACCCGTTCGTGCACGCGTTCACCCCTGCGATTGACCCGCCGTGGGAGTCCAAGACGGACTTCGAAATGTTCCAGTTGATGGCCAAGAAGGTCGCCGAACTTTCGAAGACTCACTTGGGCGTGCGAAAAGACATCGTTGTGGTGCCGATGCAGCACGACACCCCGGGCGAGACTTCCCAGCCTGGCGGCGTTGTCCGAGACTGGAAGCGCGGCGACGTTGAGCCGATTCCGGGCAAGACGATGCCGGTCCTGCAAGTAATCGAACGCGACTACACCGCAGTTGGCGACAAGATCGCCACGATCGGCCCGTTGGCTGACCGTCTTGGCTTCGGTGTCAAGAACGTCAACTTTGACCTGACTGAGGCGCTGAAGCTCCTGGCTAAGTCCGGTGGCGTCTACAACTCCGGTCCGGCTGAAGGTCGCCCGGCGATCGACACCGACTCGAAGTTTGCCGAAGCGATCTTGACGCTTTCGGGAACAACGAACGGCGAGTTGGCCACCCAAGGCTTCCACACGCTGGAGAAGCGAGTCGGCAAGAAGATGGCCGACTTGGCCGAGGGTTCTGAGGAGAAGCGGATCACCTTCGCCCAGACTCAGGCCGCGCCGGTGCCGGTGATCACCTCGCCTGAATGGTCCGGTTCAGAAACCGGCGGCCGCCGCTACGCGCCGTTCACGCTGAACGTCGAACGGCTCAAGCCGTGGCACACGCTCACGGGCCGGATGCACTTCTTCCTCGATCACGACTGGATGCGTGACCTGGGTGAAGCGATGCCGATCTACCGCCCGCCGTTGGAGATGCACAAGCTCTTCGGTGGACCGCGATTGGGCGAAAGTGGCGACCGCGAGATCACGGTGCGCTACCTGACCCCGCACTCGAAGTGGTCGATTCACTCCGAATACCAGGACAACCTGTTGATGTTGTCGCTGTCGCGTGGTGGCCCGACTGCTTGGCTCAGCCCGCAAGATTCGGGCGCGATCGGGGTCAAGGACAACGACTGGATCGAGTGCGTGAACGCCAACGGCGTGTTCGTGGCTCGAGCAATCGTCAGCCACCGAATCCCCGAAGGCGTGACCTACGTGCACCACGCCCAAGAGCGCACGATCGACGTGCCCAAGTCAGAGCACACTGGCAGGCGCGGCGGAATCCACAACAGCGTCACCCGAGTGCTGGTCAAGCCGACGCACCTCATCGGCGGGTACGCCCAGTTGTCGTACGCGTTCAACTACCTCGGCCCGACGGGCAACCAGCGAGACATCATTGCGACTATCCGTAGCCGTTCCCAGGAGGTGACTTACTGATGCGTGTCATGGCCCAAATGGGCATGGTGATGAACCTAGACAAGTGCATTGGCTGCCAGACGTGTTCGGTGACCTGCAAGCAGGCTTGGACGAACCGTGCCGGTACCGAGTACGTGTGGTTCAACAACGTCGAAACGCGCCCCGGGCAGGGTTACCCGCGTCGCTATGAGGATCAAGAGAAGTGGCGCGGCGGTTGGACGCTGAACAAGAAGGGTCGCCTGCAGCTGAAGGCCGGCGGTCGTCTTCGCAAACTGTTCGGCATCTTCGCCAGCCCTGTTCAACCGGAGCTGGGTGACTACTACGAGCCGTGGACGTACGACTACTCGACGCTGATCTCGGCGCCGCTTGGTGACGACTTCCCGGTTGCTCGCCCCAAGTCACTAATCACCGGCCAAGACACCAAGGTGACTTGG
>JAKPAQ010000054.1 GCA_029779385.1 Actinomycetes bacterium
GACTCCGACTTCATGGGGTCGAGTTGCAGACCCCAATCCGAACTGAGACCGGCTTTTTGAGATTCGCTCACCCTCACAGGCTCGCAACTCTTTGTACCGGCCATTGTAGCATGCGTGAAGCCCTGGACATAAGGGGCATGATGACTTGACGTCATCCCCACCTTCCTCCGAGTTGACCCCGGCGGTCTCCTATGAGTCCCCAACATAACTTGCTGGCAACATAGGACGAGGGTTGCGCTCGTTGCGGGACTTAACCCAACATCTCACGACACGAGCTGACGACAGCCATGCACCACCTGTAAACCGACCACAAGGGGGGCTACATCTCTGCAGCTTTCCGGCATATGTCAAGCCCAGGTAAGGTTCTTCGCGTTGCGTCGAATTAATCAGCATGCTCCGCCGCTTGTGCGGGCCCCCGTCAATTCCTTTGAGTTTTAGCCTTGCGGCCGTACTCCCCAGGCGGGGCGCTTAATGCGTTAGCTGCGGCACGGAGACCGTGGAAGGTCCCCACACCTAGCGCCCAACGTTTACGGCATGGACTACCAGGGTATCTAATCCTGTTCGCTCCCCATGCTTTCGCTCCTCAGCGTCAGGTAATGCCCAGAGAACCGCCTTCGCCACCGGTGTTCCTCCTGATATCTGCGCATTCCACCGCTACACCAGGAATTCCGTTCTCCCCTGCATACCTCTAGTCTGCCCGTATCGGAAGCACGCTCAGGGTTGAGCCCTGAGTTTTCACTCCCGACGTGACAAACCGCCTACGAGCCCTTTACGCCCAATAATTCCGGACAACGCTCGGACCCTACGTATTACCGCGGCTGCTGGCACGTAGTTGGCCGGTCCTTCTTCTGCAGGTACCGTCACTTTCGCTTCGTCCCTGCTGAAAGAGGTTTACAACCCGAAGGCCGTCATCCCTCACGCGGCGTTGCTGGATCAGGCTTTCGCCCATTGTCCAATATTCCCCACTGCTGCCTCCCGTAGGAGTCTGGGCCGTGTCTCAGTCCCAGTGTGGCCGGTCACCCTCTCAGGCCGGCTACCCGTCGTCGCCTTGGTGAGCCATTACCTCACCAACAAGCTGATAGGCCGCGAGTCCATCCCATTCCGCCGGAGCTTTCCACCACCAGAAGATGCCTTCGGTGGTCGTATTCGGCATTAGCCAGCGTTTCCACTGGTTATTCCGATGAATGGGGCAGGTTACTCACGTGTTACTCACCCGTTCGCCGCTCGTGTACTCCCGAAGGAGCCTTACCGCTCGACTTGCATGTGTTAAGCACGCCGCCAGCGTTCGTCCTGAGCCAGGATCAAACTCTCCATTGAAAATTTCCCAGGGTTAAACCCTGGTCAACATCTTGAAAATTTGATTCCTGACAAGTTCTGACTGCTGGACAGTCATTATTGTCGGAATTGTCCCTGCGGCTTCGCGCGATTCCGAGCCGAAGCTCGTAATCCTTCGTCGCCGCCGGGGTACTGATTGTTAATTCGTCGACTTTTGGCACACTGTTGAGTTCTCAAGGATCAGACGCACACCTCAAGCTTCACCGTTTCCGGTTCGGCCCTTGGGGCAGATCGTCTAATTTACACCGCCGTTTTCACCGAGTCAATTCGGGTCGGTCACGATGTTGCCCTACGTTGTCCGCGGCCAGTTTCCGGCTCTCTCTCGAGTTCCTGGCGTTAACCGCTTCGGTTCGGGCTGCTGCGCCTTTCGGTGCAACAAGAAGAACATTACACACACCTGTTTTGACTTTGCAAATCGGGGGGTGGGTGTCCTGCGTCACACTGGATCCGACCGCTGGAATTGCAGGCTTTTTAGCCGACGCGTACGCCTGACACGGCTCGCTTACCCCGTCGAAGGACCGCCCAGGAGCCGAACAAGAGCTGCTCGCTGGTGAGGGTCGACTCGGGGTCTTCGATGCGCAAATTGTTCACATACGCTCCCCCGTCAGCGATCGCCCGGCGTGCTGCGGACTTTGATTCACACAATCCGGACGCGATCAAGGCGTCAACGATCGGTGTGTCTTGGGCCACATCGACTGCTCCGGCCTCGCGTAACGCGGCCGCCAGGGTCGACTCCGGCAGATCGGCCAGCTCCCCTCGACCAAAGAATGCCGTCGAAGCTAACTCGGCTCCAGCCGTCTCGGCTTCCGAATGCACCAAGGTGGTCAGTTCCGCCGCTAACCGGCGTTGGGCGATACGGGCACCAGGTCGTTCATTGTGCTCAGCCATTAGTTCGTCGATTTCGGCCAGCGGAATGAAAGTGAACTGTTTCAGGTATTCACCGACCTTGGAGTCCTCCGCCTGAATCCACGATTGGTAAAAGGCATATGGACTCATCAGGTCCGGATCTAGCCAGATCGTGCCGCTTTCGGTTTTACCGAATTTTGTGCCATCGGCCTTGGTGATTAGTGGGGTGGCAAAGGCATGCACCTTGTGCCCATCTGCCCGCCGGATCAGTTCGACACCGCCAGTTAAGTTGCCCCACTGGTCGCTGCCGCCGGTCTGCAGAACTGCTCCATGGCGTCGGTGCAGTTCCAAGAAGTCCATCGACTGCAACAGCACGTAGCTAAATTCGGTGTAACTAATGCCTGACTCGAGCCGGCTAGCGACGACATCGCGCGCGAGCATCCGGTTGATCGGGAAATGCTTTCCGATGTCACGCAGGAAGTCCACCGTTGATAGTGGTGCTGTCCAATCGAGGTTGTTGACTAGTGTGGCCGCGTTCTCACCATCGAACTGCACGAACTGTGAAACTTGGGCACCGATGCGTTCAACCCACTTCGCCACCGTCTCCTTGGAGTTCATCACCCGCTCCCCCGACTCTTTCGGATCACCGATCAGCCCGGTGGAGCCGCCCACCAAAAGCAGGGGCCGGTTGCCGGCCAACTGAAGTCGGCGCGCGATCAGCAGCTGCAGGAGGTTGCCAACATGCAGGCTGGGCGCGGTCGGGTCGAAGCCCACATAGAAAGTGATCGGCCCAGCATCAAGTTCGGCACGTAGCGCGTCCAAGTCTGTTGAATGCGCGATTAGGCCGCGCGCTTGCAGGTCATCAATCACATGGTTAGTCACCTAAACAGGCTAACGAGACGCAGTCCGCGGCCAAGCGTGGGTTGGCCCACTACCGATGGAAAAACTCGATGCGCGCGAGAGCCACCTGAGACGATTGACGCATGGACACGGTTTGCGTTCGCCTAGTCGACCAGATCAACGCAGAATCTGCGCTACGCAAATTGGTCTTCGAAGTGACCGGGACGGACCGGGTTCAAATCGATCATCACTGTGGGCGGTGCGGGTCCCAAACTCATGGGCGGCCAGTCCTTCGCGGTGGCGGCGCTTGGCTATCGCTGGCTCGTGCTGGCGGCTACGCACTGGTGGGGATCTGTGCTGTCCGCCAGGTCGGAGTCGACCTTGAACTGGCAGATTCAGTTTCGGTTGCGGACCTGGCTGCCGCCGACATCCGGGCCAGTAAAAGCCACAGCCCCACCACCAGCTGGGTACACGCCGAGGCCGTTGGCAAGGCCTTCGGCACTGGACTTGTCGGTACCAACGAGCGCCAAGACGTAACCGTTGTGGACCTCGACCTTGCGCCTGGCCTAATTGCAGCCATCGCAGTTGCCGGGTTCGGGCCGGTCGATATTCAAGTCAGTTCTAGCTAGGCAACGGCGGCAAACGAACTTCGTTTAGCCACGGATCCAGCAAGACCGACGCATCCACGCCGCAAACCTGCGTAGCAAGGGCCAAGAAGTCGCCCGTGTTCGCGTTGGTGCCGCCGAAGCGGTCAACCCAAAGTCGCAGCAGCTCGAAGAATGACTCATCGCCGACTTCGTGGTGGAGTGCGAAAAGCGCCAACGCACCTCGCTTGTAAACCCGGTCGTCGAACATCATTTCCGGGCCGGGGTCGGCTAGCAACAAGTCTTGTGGCTTGGCCGACAAACCGGAATGGAAGTGCCGCGCTCGGTGGCCCGTGGTCGCTTGGCCGGCCTGCTCAGACCACAACCACTCCGAATAGCAAGCGAACCCCTCGTGGAGCCAGATATCTCGCCACGAAGTCGACGTAACTGCGTTGCCGAACCACTGGTGGGCAAGTTCGTGGGCGATAAGGCGCTGATGTTCCCACCGTCGGGTTAAAAAGTTCGCCCCAAAAATCGACAATGATTGCGCCTCGAGCGGGATCTCGAGTTCGTCATCTGTGACGACGTTGCTGTAGCCGCTAGCAAACGGGTACGGACCGAACCGGTCCTCGAAGAACTCCATCATCTTTGGCACGTCGGCGAAGGCGGCTGCGCTGGCGTCGAGCAACTCAGGCGAGGAAACCACTCGAATTGGTACCCCTGAGGTCGCATCTTCGCTCACGATAAACCGGCCGACGTGGATCGTCGCCAAGTACGAGGACATCGGTTCGACCTGCTCAAAGTTGAACGTCACGCTGCCGGACTTTCGGCGTGTTTGCCCGCGTTGGCCGTTCGCGAAAACTTCAAACCCGACCGGAACAGAAACCGCAAACGAGTACGGCGCCTTATCGTTCGGTCGGTCATTGCACGGGAACCAAGATGGTGCGCCGTGAGGTTGCGAGGCCACGATCGCGCCTTCTTCGAGTTCTTCCCAACCGGCTTCGCCGTCGATGCCGGGCATCGGCTGCGGCGACCCCGAATAGGTAACCATGACTGAGAACTGTGACCCGGCAGCGATTGAGCCGGCGGTGGTAACTACCAGTCGGTTGTTTCGATGGACATATTTACGCGGCGGTTTGCCATTGACCGTTACTTTGCGAACTCGCAGCGAATATAGATCCAGCGCGAACGACGAAATGTCCTCAGCGGCCCTGGCAGTGATCGTTGCTTTGCCTGCAAGTCGGTTCGTCTCGGGGCTGTAGTCAAGTTCCAAGTCGTACTGGTCGCTGTCCCAGGATGCGTCGCCGTGGTTGGGCACATAGCGTTCGTTGATTTGCTGGAGTTGCCGCCTTGACGATTGCGTAGAACTCACCTCTGCGGCTTCGTGGCCCAAGGACCAATGGGATTGCCGACCCAGACGGTTCGGGCAGGCACGGCTTCACCGCGCATCACCAGCGAACCGGGGCCAACTGTGGCATGGCGGCCTATCACCGCGGCGGGCAAGACCACGCTGTGCGGGCCTAGCGTTGCGCCAGTTTTCAGTTCGACCACGTCCATGCCCAGTATCCGATCATGGAACAGGTGCGTCTGCACCACGCACCCCCGATTGACGGTCGCACCGTCACCAATCGTGATCAGATCTGGCTCTGGCAGCCAGTAGGACTCGGTCCACACGCCCCTGCCGACCGTTGCGCCCAGACTGCGCAACCACCAGTTGAGGGCGGGGGTCCCGCTGGCCCAAGAACAGAACCAGCTGGCCGCGAGCACCTCGACAAAGGAGTCGGCCAACTCCCCGCGCCAAACCATCGAGTGCCAAAGCGGGCGGCTGCCGGCACTCAGTCGCCCGACGATCAGCCACTTGGCTGCGGTAGCAATCAGCGCGGCGACGATACCGGCAACTACTAGGGCCGGTCCGGCTCCAAGGATTGCCCAAATCCAGCCGTATTCATGAGCGACAAATGTCACCGCCACCGCCCACGCAGCAGCCAGCACCCCCTGCGTAGCAACCGGCAGTACTCGCGCTAGTTCGAATCCGGCGCGAGCCAAGCGCAACCTAAACGGCGGCGCGTAGGTTCGCTCTTGGTCGATGTCCTGGACCGTTCGCCGAAGATGAGTAGGCGGGCTACCAAGCCAAGAGGTCCCTTTTTTGGCTTCGGCTCTTCGGGGAGCGGCCGAAAGAACCGCGACTAAACCTCGCTTGGGCACTTTTCGACCAGGCGCGGCCATCCCGGAGTTGCCCACGAAGGCGTGCTTGCCGATCAGGACCGGCTCGACTCGCAGCCAGCCACCGCCTAGCTCGTACATGCCGAGCATCGTGTCGTCGGCCAAGAAAGCGCCCTCACGAACAGTCGTCATGGACGGCAACAGCAGCACCGTCGACGCTTCAACGTCGCGGCCGATGTCGGCGCCCAAAGCCCGTAACCAGGTCGGCGTCAACAGGCTCGAGTAGATCGGGAACAGCCATGTCCTGGCTTCATCGAGTAACCGCAAGATTGTCCAGACCTGCCAGGCCGGCCGACTGTGCACCGGGTGAATTCCCGAATCGATCCGGATCGAGAGCAGCCTTACCCCGACCAGAATCACCAAAGCGAGGACGAGGAAGGCGAAAACCGCAACCGCAGGCGACCAGGACAGCAGCCAAACCGCTCCCGCATTCTCGGTTCCACGAGCCAATGGTGTTAGTGCGGCCAAACCAAGCGCAACAACGAGAACCGGCAGCGCCGAAATTGTCATCCCAGTAACTGCGTAGACAAGGCTCCAGCCGGCAATTCGGGGAGCCTGCTTGGAAATTAGCGGGCCGCGCGCCGAGCCGGCGACCTGCGCGGGCGAACCCATCGCGAACATCTCGTTGGGCACCTCGCCGAGCAAGGTTGATCCGGCCCCAACTTCGGCTCCGTGGCCGACCTTCGCTCCCGGACCCAGCGTGCTGCGCACTCCGATCCGCGCATTTGGCCCGATTGCGATCGCGCCAAGGTGCAGTTCGTCACCGTCGATCCACCAGCCCTTCAGGTCCACCTCCGGCTCTACTGAGCAGTTGTCACCAAGGGTCAAGAAGCCGGTAATCGGCGGCAACGCGTGCAGGTCCACTCCCCTGCCCACCGAGGTACCGAGCAGTCGCGCATAGAACTTCAACAAACCTGCTGAGGCCAACGAGTCGGCACCGACCTCTTCGGCGAATCGCTCCGCGGCCCACAACCGAAGGTGGATTTTGCTCCCGCGGCCGTAAATTCCTGGTTTGACGTTTCGCAGAAGCACCCGCGCCGACGCGGCGGCCAACAGGACCCGTCCGACCGGGGAAACAAACACCACAAGGCCGAGCAAGAGCACCGCCGTCGGGAATTGGGGCAAGAAGTCCCAGCGCCAGAGCCAACCGCAAAGAGCTAAGGCGACCCCCAGCCAAACCACCCAGCGAAAAGCACCAACGCAGCGCAGCAGTGCGGCCATGATTACTTGGAAAACGCCCGCGCGAATTCGCACTGGTCGAACTTTGCGGTCGACCACCGCAGCCGGAGATTCCATGGAGTCGAGATGCGTGGCGAGGTCGCCAAGCACGGGATGCTCATAAACTTCCGCGACCGTGACTTCAGGGAACTGCTCGCGTAACCGGGCGACGAGTTGGGCCGCCAACAAGCTTCCACCGCCGAGCGCAAAGAAGTCGGCAGCCGCACCGGCTTGCGCGCCGAGAATGTCCTGCCAGAGTTCCTGCAGCCAACCAGAAGTGCCTGGTAGGAGGTCTGTGGCCGCTGCAGCCGAGGCAACCGGCCACGGCAGGGCATCGCGGTCGATTTTCCCCGAGGTCCGCA
This sequence comes from Actinomycetes bacterium, assembly GCA_029779385.1. The sequence continues at coordinate 7,409 of JAKPAQ010000054.1, forward strand.
TCGGCAGCGTGTCGACTATGGCAATCCGAGGCACGTTAGAAGCGGGCAAACGCTCCCTCAGCGCCGCTTCGGCAACACCTGCGTCGAAATCGGCGTCGACCGACACGTAACCGACCAGAACCGCATTGCCGGCGCCAGTTCGTCGAACGGCGGCAGCCCCACCGGCTACGCCAGGCAGTTCCAGCAACGCGCTGTCGATCTCGCCAAGTTCGATGCGTCGCCCGCCAATTTTTATTTGATCGTCGGCGCGACCGGCGAACACCAAACCCTCGCCGTCAAATCTGACTAAGTCCCCACTGCGATAGGCCCGGTCCCAGCCAAGAGCAGGCGCGGCAGCGTATTTTTCGGCGTCCTTTTCCGGATCCAGATATCTGGCTAGTCCTACTCCCCCGATTAGCAACTCGCCCGTCTGACCTGCTGGAACCGGGTTCCCCGAACCGTCGATCACCGCCAAGTCCCAGCCGTCGAGCGGCAGGCCGATGCGCACGGGGCCGTCTGGGCCCAGTTGAGCCCCACAAGACACCACGGTGGCCTCAGTTGGACCGTAGGTGTTCCACACTTCGCGACCGCTGTTCGCTAGTCGCGCTCCGATTTCTGGCGGGCAGGCTTCACCGCCGAGGATCAATAGCCGAACCGCCGCAAGCGCCTCGGTCGGCCACAATGAAACTAACGTCGGCACCGTCGAAACCACGGTTACCTTGTTTGCTACCAGCCAAGGACCCAAATCGGTTCCGCTGCGCACGAGAGATCTCGGCGCCGGCACCAGGCAGGCGCCGTAGCGCCAGGCAAGCCACATTTCCTCGCACGACGCATCAAACGCGACCGACAGTCCGGCCATCACCCGGTCCTTAGGGCCCAATGGTGCGTCCTGGAGAAACATCGCCGCTTCAGCGTCAACGAATGCGGCCGCCGAACGGTGGCTGACGGCAACACCTTTGGGCTTTCCGGTGGAACCGGACGTGAAGATGATCCAAGCGTCGTCCGCGATCTCGGGAGCCTGTGCGCTCAAGTCCGGATCAGTTTGTGGGCGGCGCACTGAGATTGCGAGACCGTCGCCGATTACGGCGGCGACTTCGGCTTCGTCAAAGACGGTTCGGGCACGCTCGTTCGGGTCATCTACGTCCACCGGCACGTAGGCGCAACCGGCAAGTAAAACCCCCAAAATGGCGACGTAAAGGTCGGCAGTTCCTGAGGTAACTCGAACGCCGACGCGAGCGCCACGGCCAATGCCCAACTCACGCAAGGACTCGACGACCTCTGTTGCCGCCTGCTCCAGTTCGGCATAGGTGAGCACGATCGAGCCGTTGTCGATCGCCGGTTGTTCTGGGGCGTCGGCAACGGTGTCGAGGAAAATATCAACGAGCGTGCGCGGCAATGGAGCAAGCTCAGCACGCAGGAGGGCACTCGCCGGCAAAGTCACCGGCATATTCTTCCCGGGCAAGATGAACGGCCCATGAACAGGTGCAAATGCACCGACTAGGGCTTGACCGCGATTACCGGCATCGGCGCGTCCAACAGGATCATTTGAGTGACCCGCCCCATCAGCATTTTGCCGACCGGGGTGCGTTTGCGGATCCCGATAACGAGTCGCTCGGCGCCAGCGTCTACGGCCTCGTCAATAACAACGTCAGATACCGACAGAGACGCGGCCTTGCGGATCTGGTATTTGATGCCTTCAAGGTCGAAGCGCTCGGTGAACTCGGACAAGTCGATTTCTTCGGGGGTGTCGAACTCTGGGTCGGTCTCACTGACGGTGATCAAGACGAGCAGTTCGTCATTGGCTTCAGCTTCGGCAGCGGCCCACCGGACAGCGGCTCTGCCAAAATCATCGGGACGATACGCGACGGCGATGGTCATGTCTTGAGCCTATCGCGCAGTTGGCCGCAGGAATGAATACCTTGGCCGCAACGTTGCTCACAGGTGTGAACAGTCCTAAACCTGAGTCAGTCAAAGTCGATATTTGGTCCGATATCGCCTGCCCTTGGTGCTTCATCGGCAAACGCCGCTTCGAGCAAGCGGTTCGTAACTGGGACGGAGAGGTTGAAGTCGAGTTCCACAGTTTTGAACTCGCCCCCGATACCCCAGTCGACTTCAGCGGCAGCGAAGTCGACTTCCTCGCCCACCACAAAGGGATGGATCCAGCACAGGTGTCGCAAATGCTCGCGCAAATGACCGAGATGGCCAAAGCCGAAGGCCTTTCGTATGACTTTGACTCGCTGAAACACACAAAGACCTTGCTGGCGCATGAGGCCTTGCACCACGCCAAGTCGCTCGGCCTGCAGGTCGAGCTTAAGGAGCGGCTCCTGTCGGCCTACTTCGAACAAGGCCGCCACGTCGGGCGAATCGATGAGCTGGTTTCGCTGGCCGCAGAGGTCGGGATTGATCCAGTCGAGTTGCGTGCTGCGCTCGAATCACACAAGTGGGCCAACGCGGTGCAGGCCGATATTGCCCAAGCCCGCGCCTACGGCATCACCGGAGTTCCGTTCTTCGTTTTCAACGGCAAGTTGGGGGTATCTGGTGCCCAAGCGCCCCAGACGTTCGAGGAGGTCCTGAACCAAGCGGTGAAGGCCAGCGAAAAATGACCGATCCAGAAGTGACCAACGAAACGATTCGCCCGTTCGAGATGACGGGCCGCCTCGACGCGCCGAACTGTGAGTCCGGGGTGTGCGCTTTGCCCGAACCGACCGAGGAAGCCACCAGCAGTCAGATCGAGTCGGCCTGACTTTCGGCTTTAGGGTGCCTGCGGTATGCCGAGACACTCGGCTCGTTGGCGATCCAGAAGCGAAATGGCAGGTCGGCGGCCAGCCTGACCCCGACTCGCGGCCCCGAAACGATTTCTTCGACCTCGGTGCGCTCCCCAAGGTGGATGCCAGCAGAGTCGAGCAGATCGGTGCCCAGGTCCGCCGTGGTGATACCCAGCGATTTGGCCAGATTGCCTGGGCCACGCGCTAAAACAGCATCCGCGACCGGGCCGCGGCGCTCGCGCGCGGCCTCAAACCCGCTCACTACCTCGCCCGCACGAATCAGCACCGCCGCAGCCTCATCTGTGGGACCGGTGACCACGTTTGCGCAGTGATGGCCGTGGATCCGATAGACATAAAGCCGCCACGGCGGCCCGTACATAATTTCGGAGCGAGTCGTCCGAGAGAACGCGTGCGAGGCGGGGTCATTTATCCCGCCATAGGCCTCGACTTCGGTGATGCGAACGCTCACCTGATGACCGTGGAGAACCTGTCCCAAAAGTCCGCGAGCAAGGGCCGTGACTTCTGCCATGAGGCCACGCTACCGGCTGCCCCCTACGCTATGGCTCATGACCGAAATCGTCAGCGCTGTTGACTTGGCAATCAGCCGAACCCTGAATCCAGCCGCGATCGGTTGGTCTAGGCGCCCCGTTCACCGAACCGCGCTGCCATGGACTGGCCGAGTCAAGCGCTGGGAATACTGGGGAATCATCACCCGGCGGTACGTGCTGGGCCTGACGATGGCCGACCTCGATTACGCCCACCTGACCCAAGTTTATGTTTACGACCGGCACCGCAAAGTAGAAGTCGTCGAGGACAGCGTTGGCGCTGGACCGATGCGACCTGGCCTGAGTGATGAGTTGCCCCCTATAACCGCCACTGGCGGCCCACTGACGTTCACCGACCATGGCCGCGGGACCCGAATCACGGTAGAAACCGAGCGCGTCAAAGTCGCACTCGAAGTCGAGGGCGGCGGCGACTGCCTCGGGGTGGTTGTGCCGTGGAACCGCCGCCGATTCCAGTACACCGTCAAGGATCTTGCCCGCCCGGTCAGCGGAACGATCAGCGTCGACGGCGAACGCGAGGCCGTAATCGCCGGCTGGGGAGTGCTTGACCGCGGTCGTGGCGTCTGGCCCTACCGCATGAAGTGGAACTGGGGCGCCGGCAGCGGCAACGTCGGCGGAAAGCGAATCGGCCTGCAACTGGGCGGAAAGTGGACGGACGGAACCGGCCAAACCGAAAACGGCCTAATCGTTGACGGACGGCTTACCCATTGGATTGACGATTTGCACTGGGCATACGACCTCCAGGATCCGCAATCGACCTGGACGGTCGTCGGCCCTGACGTCGAAGCGGTGCTGACTCCATTCCACCGCCGAGTCGCCAAGACTCAACTTGGTGTGATCGCGTCCAAGACCCACCAAGCGTTCGGCCACTGGTCGGGTTGGGCACGAGGCAGCAAAGGAGTCGAATATCGCCTCGACGGCCTACTGGGCTGGGCCGAAGAAGCCCGCAACCGGTGGTGAGTTAGAGCCGCGAACGAAGCTCTACGAGTTGCTCGGTGACGCGCACTCCCGCGGTGCCGCCGCGACCGTCTCGCGAAGCAATCGAACCGGACACCGTTAGCACTTCACGCACTCCCCCTGGCGCTGACGCGTTCGCCAGATCGGGCGAAATCTCGGCGAAGTCCTCATCGCTGAGGTCCCAAAGTTCAATTCCGCGCTCCTCGCAAACTCGAACGCAGGCGCCGGAGACTTCGTGAGCGATCCGGAACGGGACGCCGGCACGGACAAGCCACTCGGCCACATCGGTCGCAAGAGCAAATCCCTGCGGCGCCAACTGAGCCATCCGCTCGGTGTTGAAGGTCAACGTCGCGACCATGCCAGTGAAAGCCGGCAACAGCACCTCAAGGGTGTCGATCGAGTCGAATACCGGCTCTTTGTCTTCTTGCAGATCGCGGTTGTAGGCCAGCGGCAGCGCCTTAAGCGTGGCCAAGAGTCCGGCCAGGTTTCCGATTAGCCGGCCAGATTTTCCGCGCGCCAATTCAGCGATGTCTGGGTTCTTCTTTTGCGGCATGATGCTCGAGCCGGTCGAGTAACCGTCGTGGAGCGTGACAAAGTCGAACTCTTTGGTGTTCCAGATGATGATCTCTTCGGCGAGGCGAGAAACGTCAACGCCGATCTGGGCGGTGACGAACGCGAACTCCGCCACGAAGTCACGCGACGAGGTGCCATCAATTGAGTTTGCGGCCGATCCGGTGAAACCTAGGTCGGCGGCAACGGCTTCGGGATCTAGACCCAAGGAAGAACCCGCCAACGCCCCCGAACCGTATGGCGACTCGGCGCCCACACGCGCATCCCAGTCGGCGAGTCGGTCTAGGTCGCGAACCAGCGGCCAAGCGTGCGCCAACAAGTGGTGCGAAAGCAGGACCGGTTGAGCATGCTGCAAATGAGTGCGCCCGGGCATCGGGTCGCCAAGGTGCCGCTCGGCCTGGCCGGCGATCGCTTCGACTAGTTCGCGTACCAAAGCCGCGACTTGTTTGCCGTGATCTCGCAGGTAGGCGCGAAACAGCGTCGCTACCTGGTCGTTTCGAGAGCGACCCGCACGCAGCCGTCCACCCAACTCTTGGCCCAACCGCTCCATTAGCCCCCGCTCGAGCGCGGAGTGGACGTCCTCGTCGTCTGGGTCAGGGGTGAACGCACCGGCGCGCACGTCTTGGTCGAGTGCATCGATCCCAGCGATCATCGCGTCAAGGTCGTCAGCGTTGAGCAGCCCCGCGCCATGCAGGACCCGTGCATGGGCACGCGAACCTGCCAGGTCGTATGGAGCCAGACGCCAGTCGAAGTGGGTCGAACGTGACAATTCAGTCAGTTCTGGCGACGGTCCAGTGGCAAACCGCCCACCCCACAGTCGAGACTCAGAGGCGGTTGAGGTCGGGTCGTTCTGCGAATCAGTCATCGGATGGAACCTTACGAGCCAGGTCGGTTAGTTGCGCGGCGAGGGCTTCGCCGCCGCGGGGGTCGCGCGCGATCATCATCACGGTGTCGTCGCCAGCGATGGTGCCGAGCGCTTCGGTAATTTGGGCGTGATCAATTGCTGAGGCCAGGAATTGGGCAGCACCAGGTGGGGTCCGCAACACCACCAGGTTCGCTGAAGCCTCAGCAGATACGAGGAGTTCTCGAAGGAGTCGCTGAAGTCGCACTTGACCGGCAGCCGAATCGACGGCGGGCCGCGGGGTGCGGTCGCCGCCCTCGGCCGGAACTGCATAACCAAGCGCGCCGTCGGCCAAGCGCACTCGAACAGCATCAAGTTCGTCGAGATCGCGCGAGACCGTCGAGGCGGTCGCATTGACCCCGCTTTGGGCCAGCAACTCAACCAGTTCGGCTTGAGACTTCACGTTCGAACTGCGCAGCAAGTCGACGATCAGGCTTTGGCGAGCGGCCTTCGTTGCTGGAATCACGACTGCTCCAGCAACCAAGTCAGGATCGCTTTTTGAGCGTGTACGCGGTTCTCGGCCTCGTCCCAAACCATCGACTGTGGCCCGTCAATGACCTCGGCGGCAATCTCAAGCCCTCGATAGGCCGGCAGACAATGCAACACGATCGCATGCTCATCGGCGTTCGCCAGCAGTTCTGCGGTGACCGAATAGTCGCCAAACAGGGCGACTCGTTCTGCCTTCTCGTCTTCTTGGCCCATCGACACCCACGTGTCGGTGATGACCACGTCGGCGTCGCGGACTGCAGCTATCGGATCGTCGGTGACCGTGACAGTCGAACCCGTTGTCGCGGCGATCTGCTGCGCATCGGCCAAGATTTCTGGGTTGGGTTGATAACCCTGTGGCGCACCAATCCGGATGTTCATCCCGGCGGTGGCCGCGCCCAACAGGTAGGAGTGCGACATGTTGTTCGCGCCGTCGCCGAGGTAGGCAACCGTCAGCCCGGTCAGGTAGCCCTTGCGCTCAAGCACGGTGAGCCAATCGGCCAAGATCTGACACGGGTGGAAGTCATCAGAGAGCGCGTTCACCACCGGCACGCTGGCGTGTTCAGCCATTTCTTCTAGGCCGGCGTGGGCGTAGGTCCGCCAAACGATCGCGCTGGCCATTCGGCTGAAAACTCGAGCAGTGTCAGCAATAGGTTCACCGCGACCAACCTGGGTCGCACCCGAGTCCATCACGATCGGGTTCCCGCCCAGTTCGGCGATGCCCGCAGCGAACGAAACCCGCGTCCTAGTGGAGGACTTATCGAACAAAACCACTACCGACTGCGGGCCGGTAAGCGGCTTGGGGCCATAGCGGTCGGCCTTTAGGTCGGCTGCGAGCGCAAGCACGTCGGCCTGCTCGGCCGGGCTCAGGTCATCGTCGCGAAGGAAGTGCCTAGTCATTTCATAACCTCATCGATCACAGTGCTCAGCGTCTTTACCGCGTTCGCGGCCTCATCTTCGGACAGCACCAACGGTGGCGCGATCCGCAGTCGGTCGGCGGTTGGCGCATTCAAAATCAACCCCGCTGCTAGGGCGGCTTGCTGAATTTCAACTGCCCGCGGTTCGGCCAAAACGATCCCGCGCAACAGGCCAGCGCCGGTGACTTCGTTGACCCAATTGTTTGCCAACAGCCCGTCGGCGATTTGATCACCACGCACCGAAGTCGCATTCAGCAGACCTTCGGACTCGATTGTGGAAATCACGGCCAGGCCAGCGGCCATCGAAACCGGGTTTCCACCAAAGGTTGTGCCGTGGTTGCCCGGGCCGAGCAGCGTCGCCGCCGCCCCGATCCCAATGCAGGCACCGATCGGGATCCCACCACCGAGCCCCTTGGCTAGGGTCACCAGATCGGGCACTACCCCGGTTTCGCTGTGGCCGAACCATTTTCCGGTCCGGCCCATCCCGGTCTGGACCTCATCTAGCCAGAGCAAGGCACCGTGCTCACGGGTGATTCGCCGAGCGTCCGCGAGGTAGTTGGCCGGTGGGACGATCACTCCGGCCTCGCCTTGGATTGGCTCCAAAATCACTGCAGCGACGGTTTCGTCTACGGCCTCGGCCAATGCTTGGCTGTCGCCGAATTTAACCCACCGCACCTCGGTTGGCAGCGGCTCAAAGGGCGTTCGGTACTGCTCCTTGGAGGTCAAGGCCAGCGCGCCCATCGTGCGGCCGTGGAATGATCCCTCGGCCGCGATGATTGTCTTTCGGCCGGTTAGCCGAGTCGCTTTGAAGGCCGCCTCGTTCGCCTCGGTGCCGGAATTGGCGAAAAAGACTCGGCCCGAGCCTTGGACGCCAAGCAGTTCCAGCAGTTTCTCAGCCAGTTCTACTTGTGGGCCGGAGGCAAAGAAGTTGCTGACGTGACCGAGCCTCTGGAGTTGATCAGTAACCGCGCTGAGAATTGCCGGGTGTGCGTGCCCGAGGCTGTTTACGGCAATCCCGGCGAGCAGATCAAGGTAACGGTTCCCGTCCGCATCCCAAACCTGACAGCCCTGGCCACGAACCAAAACCCGTTGGGGTTCGCCGAACGTGTTCATCATCGACTCGCGATACCGTTCGGTCCATTCAGAACCGCTCGGGCGAGGTTCGCGACCGGCAATAGTCACTTCACCTGACGCGCTCACAGTGAATCCTTGGCGCTTGAGGTGTACATCGCGGTCCGGATTTTGGTCTCAGCACCCGCCAAAACCTGAGTGCCCACACCCTCGTCAGTGAAGATCTCAAGGAGTACCGAGTGCGGCTCACGACCGTCGACGACCGTGGCCCGCTTGACTCCCCCGCGCACTGCCTCAAGGCAGGCCGTCATCTTCGGGATCATCCCGCTGGCCAAATCCGGCAGCAGTTCTTCGAGCGAATCGGGACTGATCTCGCCGATAACGTCGGTGCTGTTTGGCCAGTCGGCGTAAAGACCTTCCACATCGGTCAGCACTAGGAGTTTCTCGGCACCGAGCGCCACCGCGAGCGCAGCCGCGGCGGTGTCAGCGTTCACGTTCAACACTTGACCGTCGCTTGTTGGCGCGACCGTCGAAACAACCGGGATTCGGCCAGCCTCGATTAGATCGATCACCGCTTCTGGCCGCACCCCGACAACTTCACCGACCAGTCCGATGTCGACTGGCTCGCCATCGACAATCGGCATGGTCTGCTGGGCGAGGAAGAGCCCGCCGTCTTCGCCAGACAAGCCCACGGCGAGGTCGCCCTGAGTGTTCAGCAGGCCCACGAGTTCTGGTCCAACTTGACCTTTGAGGACCATCCGGACAACCTCCATAGTCTCTGGAGTCGTCACCCGCAGCCCGCCACGAAACTCACTTTCGAGGCCGAGCCGCTCAAGCATCGAACTGATTTGCGGTCCGCCGCCGTGAACTACCACCGGCTTGAACCCCGCCAACCGCAAGAAGACGATGTCTTCGGCGAAAGCACGCTTGAGGTGGTCGTCGGTCATCGCGTTTCCGCCATACTTCACGACCACGACCTTGCCGTGATAGGCCTTCAGCCACGGCAACGCATGCGCCAACGTGGCCGCCTTCGTGGTGGCCTTAGCCCAGTCCTCGGGGGCCCAGCCAGTGAGTTCAGTCATGTCGTTCCTCAGGTCGAGTAGGCGGAGTTCTCGTGAACATAGGCGTTCGTCAGATCGTTGGTCCAAATCGTTGCCGATTCGGTTCCGGCCTTCAGATCGATCGTGACGGTGACCGCGCGCTCGTCAAGGTTGACCAAATCGATCGACTCACCGATGGCAGAGTTCCGGCAAATCCAGACATCGTTGATCGCCACGTCCAAATCCACTGGATCGAATTGGGCCGTAGTGGTCCCGATCGAAGCCAACACTCGACCCCAGTTGGGGTCTTTGCCGTAAATGGCGCACTTGAAGAGGTTGCTGCGCGCAACCGACCGGCCGACTTCTAGCGCCTCGATCTCGGAGGCCGCATTGAGCGTCGTGATCGAGATTTCGTGATCGGCGCCTTCGGCATCTGCTAGCAGTTGCAGCGCCAAATCACGACAAACGCCCGTAAGCGCCTCGGTGAATTCCGCCAGTTCGGGCTTGACCTGGGCAGCACCCGAGGACATCAGCAGCACGGTGTCGTTGGTCGACTGGCAACCATCGGAGTCAAGTCGATCGAAAGTCTGGGCAGTCGCCTGACGAAGCGCCGAATCCAATTCAGCAGAGGTCAACTCAGCATCGGTGGTGATTACCACCAGCATCGTCGCCAGCGCGGGTGCAAGCATGCCTGCGCCCTTGGCCATCGCGCCGATAGTCCAGCCAGTCTCGTGCTTGAAACTGGACTCTTTCGAGACTGTGTCGGTAGTCATGATCGCCCCGGCGGCCGCCGCTCCCCCGCTCGCGTCGGCGACAGCAACCGCCGACCGAACCCCAGCGAGGAGTTTTGGCTCGTCAAGCAGCCTGCCGATTAGTCCAGTGGAACAAACCTGGACGTCTATTGGCCCGATACCGAGCAGTTCGGCAGCCAATTCGGCGGTGCGATGAGTCGCCGCGAAACCGTCTGGGCCCGAATAGCAGTTGGCGCCACCGGAGTTGAGCACGACTGCTTTGGCGGTTCCGCCCTTGATTGCCTGCTCGCTCCACAACACCGGATGAGCCTTGCAGCGGTTCGAGGTAAAGACAGCGGCCGCGGCCGACGACGGACCATCGTTGACCACGACGGCGAGGTCGGGCTTGCCGCTTTCCTTCAACCCAGCAGTAATGCCGGCGGCCCGAAAGCCAAGCGGTGCGGTTACTCCGGTGGTCATGGGGCTACTCCGATCGTGGAAAGTCCGGTGGTCTCTGGCAGTCCGAGGGCAAGGTTCATCGACTGGATCGCGCCGCCGGCGGTGCCCTTGACGAGGTTGTCGATCGCGGTGACCGTGACCAACCGCCCGGCCAACTCATCTACCGCAACCTGAAGTTGCGCGGTGTTTGCCCCGAGCGTGGCCGCCGTGGTCGGCCACTGACCTTCGGGCAATAACGCCACGAACGGCTCAGTTGCATAGGCCTGCTCATAGGCGCGGCGAACAGTCGCCGCATCGACACCGGCCTTCAACCGGCCGGTCGCGGTCGCGAGAATGCCCCGCGACATCGGTACCAACGTTGGGGTGAAGGAAATGGTCACCTCTGCCGCACCGGTTTTACGCAAATTCTGGGTGATCTCGGGACTGTGCCGGTGAGTGCCACCGACGGCATACGGTGCGGCCGCACCGAGCGCTTCACTCGCCAACAAGTTGGTCTTAAGCGCCTTACCCGCGCCTGAGTAACCGTTGGCGAGCACTGCGACGAGGTCGGTGGCTTCGATCAGCCCGGCAGCGATCGCCGGTTGCAGACCAAGAGTCACGGCAGTGACGTTGCACCCAGGCACCGCGATCCGCTTTGCCCCGGCGAGCAAATCGCGTTGCTGCGAATCCTGGCCGGTGATCAGTTCAGGCAAACCGTATGGCCAAGTGCCGGCATGTTCGCCGCCGTAATAGGCAGCCCAGTCTTGACTCGACTCGAGCCGATGATCGGCTCCACAGTCGATGACTAGGACGTATGCTGGCAATTGGGCCGCAATCTGACCAGAGGCGCCGTGTGGCAACGCCAAGAAGACCACGTCATGTCCGGCAAGGACGTCAGCGGTCGTCTCCTGAACGACCCGGTCAGCCAGCGGCAGCAAGTGGGGCTGGTGTTGACCCAAAAGCGACCCTGCACTTGAGGCGGCCGTGAGCGCACCGATCTCGACCTGCGGGTGCGCCAACAGCAACCGCAGGACCTCGCCGCCGGCGTAACCGGTTGCCCCGGTGACCGCGACTTTGATGGTCCTCATCAGTCTGCTCCGAACTCCATTGCGGCGTCTTCAAGGGCTAACTCTTCGTCGCCTTCGATGCCCGGGTTCGCTTCAATCCGCATCGCTCCACCGGCCGGCAGTTCGCCGAACAGGGTGCCGTTCTCAACTAGGACTTGGCCCTGATCGAGCGGCTGGGAGGCATACATTTCGAGTTTGGCCCGCGAGTCGGCGATATCGAGGTTGCGCATGGTCAACTGACCGATCCGGTCGGTGGGACCAAAGACCGCGTTGTCGGTCCGCTCCATCGACAGCTTCTCCGGGTGGTACGAGAAGTTGGCACCTTGGGTGTCAAGGATTGAGTAGTCGTCGCCACGCCTCAGTCGCAAGGTGACGCTGCCGCTGACGAGCGAGGCGATCCACCGCTGAATCGATTCGCGCAGCATCATCGCCTGCGGGTCGAGCCATCGGCCTTCGTACATGAGTCGGCCTAACCTGCGGCCGTGAGCGTGGTAGTTCGCGATCGTGTCTTCGTTGTGGACCGCGTTCACTAGCCGCTCGTAGGCAATCCAGAGCAAAGCCATCGCGGGAGCTTCGTAGATGCCCCGACTCTTGGCTTCGATGATCCGGTTTTCGATCTGATCGCTCATCCCCAAGCCGTGACGACCACCAATGGTGTTCGCTTCGTGGACCAGTGCGACCGGATCGGCGTAGCGGACACCGTTGATTGCCACCGGCCGGCCATCTTCGAAGGTGACGGTGACGTCCTCGGTATCGATGTCAACCGATGGATCCCAGAACTTGACGCCCATGATCGGGTCAACCGTCTCGAGTGAAACGTCTAGGTGCTCGAGTGTTTTGGCCTCGTGGGTGGCGCCCCAGATGTTGGCGTCGGTGGAGTAGGCCTTCTCTTGGCTGTCGCGGTATGGCAGACCGTGTTCGGTGAGCCACTCACTCATTTCGCTACGGCCGCCGAGTTCGTGCACGAAGTCGGCATCTAGCCAAGGCTTGTAGATCCGAAGTTCCGGATTGGCCAACAGGCCATAGCGGTAGAACCGCTCGATGTCGTTGCCTTTGAAGGTCGACCCGTCACCCCAGATGTTGACGTTGTCTTCGTGCATCGCCCGCACCAGCAGTGTGCCGGTGACGGCCCGGCCAAGCGGGGTGGTGTTGAAGTAGGTCTTGCCGGCCGAGCGGATATGGAACGCTCCGCAAGCCAGCGCGGCTAGGCCCTCATCGACGAGGGGGCGCTTGCAGTCGATTGCGCGCGCTAGTTCGGCGCCGTACTCCATCGCCCGACCCGGCACCCCGGAAATATCGGGCTCGTCGTACTGACCCAAGTCGGCGGTATAGGTGCAGGGCACCGCACCTTTGTCGCGCATCCAGGCGACAGCAACAGAAGTATCGAGGCCGCCTGAAAAGGCGATGCCGACGCGTTCGCCGGCGGGCAGACTAGTAAGAACCTTGGACATGTGGAACATTATTGCACACTTCTGCAAGTCTTTGCATAGGCGCGTCGCCTAACTGCCAACCTCCACAATGCTCTAGCCTCCAAGCATGAGTCGTCTCGTGCTGCGAATCGTCGCCGCCCTTGCCCTGATCGGCGTGATTTTCCTTCCTGCGTTGGGCTCGTTCTCAACGTCCGAGTCCGCCAGCACGGTCGACCCGGTGGTAATCACTAATTACGACGCCACTTACGACGTTGCGGCAGATGGCACCCTGCTCGCGACCGAGACGATCGAGACTGAGTTCCCCAGCGGCCGTCACGGAATCTTCCGCTACTGGGATCTAGCGGACGCCGACCACAAATCCGTTCGCTACGAGCCACAAGACATTTCAATCAAACAAGACGGCGGTTCAGT
>JAKPAQ010000079.1 GCA_029779385.1 Actinomycetes bacterium
ATCTCCTCGGAAACGAAGGCGTCAAGGTCCAGCCGGCCTTGCTGGTAAAGGTCGACGAGCATCGGGAAGTCCCGCGACGGCAGGCAGTCGCGGTACCAAGACGACTTCAACGCACCGCCTCGACCGAATACGTCAATCAGCGCCAAGTCAGGCACCTTCCTGTCCGGCGTCGGCACCCCGACCAGGACGACAGTGCCAGCCAAGTCCCGGGCATAGAACGCCTGCTTCCAGGTCTCGGGACGACCGACCGCCTCGATGACCACATCGGCGCCCTCGGCACCCTCGTAGGTTTGGGCGCAGATCCGCTTGATTTCCTCGACCGGGTCGGCCTGGCTGGAGTCGACGACGTGAGTGGCGCCCATTGCTAAGGCAGTTTCGAGTTTCTTCGCATCGATGTCGACCGCGATGATCGGCGAGGCGCCAGCCAGCGCCGCGCCCGCGATCGCCGCCACGCCAACACCGCCACAACCGATAACAGCCGCGGACTTGCCGCGAGTGAGCGCACCGGTGTTGATCGCCGCTCCGATGCCCGCCATCACGCCACAGCCAAGCAGCCCGACTGCAGCCGGGCGGGCCGACTCGTCGACCTTGGTGCACTGGCCGGCCGCGACGAGGGTCTTCTCCGCGAACGCGCCGATACCCAGCGCGGGCGACAGTTCGCGACCGTCTTCGGCCAGCGTCATCTTCTGGGTGGCGTTGTGGGTGTTGAAGCAGTACTGCAGGTCGCCGCGCTTGCAGGCACGACAGTCACCGCACACAGCGCGCCAGTTGAGCACCACGAAGTCACCAGGAGCCACCGAGGTGACGTCCGAGCCGACGGACTCCACGATGCCCGCCGCCTCGTGGCCGAGCAGGAAGGGGAACTCGTCGTTGATTCCGCCCTCGCGGTAATGCAGGTCGGTGTGGCACACCCCGCATGCCTGAATCTTCACGACCGCCTCGCCCGGGCCCGGGTCGGGGATGTTGATTGTGGTCAGTGAGACCGGCTGGCCTTTGCCCAACGCCACCACAGCTTGCACTTGCTGCATGTTGCTCTCCTTGGATTCATTGGTCGCACGGGCAAGAATCGGAGCTAGTCCAACTCCTGCCCGCACAACGGTAGGTGACGGTAGTGACCGCCAGATCAGAATTTGGCTTCGTCTCTCAAACCGGGATTCACGATACCGGCACCATGGCGCCGTCCACGGTGAAGTTATGGCCGCTTACGAAGTTCGCTTCGGCCGACGCCAAGTCAGTCCAAGAAGGTATCCAAGACTGACTCAGCTTCGGCCTCTTCGATGAGTTCCAGGACACCAATACCGAGGCCGATTTCAGCAACCTGCTCCCCCGCTTTGGTGAACACTGCGGTGACCGGACCGTCGTCGTCGGCCAGTTCGTAGGCGTCCACTCGGCCGATGCTGGCGGCGAGCAGTCGCGCCAACGCCGAGTCGCGACGCTCGTAATAGGTGTCTGCCTCAGCAGCCGGAATCCAATAGCCATCGATGCGCACCGCGGCCACACCAGTGGCCGAACGCGGCGCTCGCTCAAGCCAATCGATCGCGACCGTCGGCTCGATCGTTTCGGCCACAGTGGCCACCAGATCGGACAAGTATTTGATCGAGTCGCAACCGTCTTCCCCGCTTGAGGAGACAACGATTCTGCCCTGTTCCAACCTGGCTAACGCGCCACCTTGGACCACTGAAGTTTCGTTCGGCC
>JAKPAQ010000071.1 GCA_029779385.1 Actinomycetes bacterium
GTAGCGTGAGCGCCGACTCTGCTGTCAATCCGAAGACGCCGTCGAAGTCGGGGCCGCTCAATTGGTAGAGCCCGGCATTGTGCAGGTACCGCAATTCACGTGCCCCGTGGTCGACCTCGACCGGGGTGATCGTCGTTTTGACGTGCTCGGTGCGATAGGCGGTTCCCGTCGTGTCGGGCAGCCACCAGCTGTCGACTTCAACGGTGTGCAGCACCCCGCGCGGTGGTCCGGTCTCGACCAGTTCTAGCACCGGCAACCAGGAGGTCTCCTCGTCGACCTCGAGGCCGTACAGCCGTCGTAGATCGGCCTGCTGTTGTTTGCCGAACGTCCAGGCCATGCCATCGTGGTCGACCGTCAACAACGCGGCAAACGCTGGAACAGGGTCCAGCTCAAGGCAATTCAGCAGTTCGATCCACAGATCGAGATAGCAGTTGGTCTGGGTCCAGATGCGGTCCGGACTGTGGGTGAAATGGTGTTGAGAGTCATTCGGATCGGCGTTGATCCGCCACGGAACTGCCGTCGACGGCACAGCGGCATGGGTCACGATCGGCTACTGCGCCAGGCTGGAGACGACTGCTTCGATGTTCTTGACCGTGGCGAACGTCGACTTCTTCAATGACTCGTCCGGGAATTCGATGTCGAATTCGTCTTCGAGTGCCAGCATGACGTTGACCGATGCGTGTGAGGTCAGCCCGAGTTCGTAGAGGTCGGCATCCTCGGCCACCTCGGTGGGATCGACTCCCATTTTGCCGTGTGTCGCCAGTATCCGTGTGATCGTCTCCCGCATGGCGCTACTATACAGAACGATTCTCTTATTGACGTTCGCTGGCTTTGAATCAGCGAAGTCATTAGAACATCACGATTGTTCGATCGGGCAATCCGAAGGGGCCACCGATGACCGACTTTGACGGCATGACGACGCTGAGCGCGCGCGCCATCCCGGGGCTGGCTGATGCCGTGCGGGCCGCGGCTGCGGCCGCGGACGACGTCGACCGCAAGGCCCGGTTTCCGGTCGAGGCGATCGATGCCGTTAAACAGGCCAAATTGCTGTCCTGCGGCCTGCCGCAGGAACTCGGCGGCAGGGGATACCGGGTATCGGATCTCGCGGCGATCGCGCGGGCGCTGGGGGCGGCGTGCAG
>JAKPAQ010000072.1 GCA_029779385.1 Actinomycetes bacterium
GCTGACCTAGTGCGGGTCAGGGCGCAGCGATCCGACAGTGGCGAACCGGCCGCAAAATAGCCGGTAGGATTGGCTCATGACCGTCCAGCGCGAGTAAGTGCCGTCGAGCCTTCGACCCGCCCTTTAGCCTGACGAAAGATCCCAAATGATTACCGCTTCCAATGTGGAGCTGCGCTTCGGCGCGCGCGTCCTAATGTCCGATGTGTCCTTCCAAGTGACCAAGGGCGACAAGATTGGTCTGGTCGGCCGTAACGGCGCCGGCAAGACCACGCTCACCAAGATGCTGGCCGGAGCCGGGGGAGAGCCGTCGGCCGGTTCAATCGTGCGCACCGGCGAGATTGGCTACCTGCCCCAAGACCCAAAGACCGGCGACTTGTCGATCACTGCTCGTGACCGGATCTTGTCGGCTCGTGGGCTCGACGACGCTCTTCGACGCATGCGCAAAGCCGAAGTTGAGATGGCGTCCGCCGATTCGGCCCTCGCCGAGGATGCGATGCGTCGCTACTCCCGAGCAGACGCCGATTTCGGCGCGGGTGGGGGATATGCGGCTGAGGCCGAAGCCGCGACTATCTCGCACGCACTTGGCTTGCCGGACCGGGTTTTGCAGCAACCCCTGCAGACACTTTCTGGTGGACAACGCCGCCGAATCGAACTGGCTCGCATCCTGTTCAGCGACGCGGACACGATGCTGTTGGACGAACCCACCAACCACTTGGACGCGGACTCGGTGACTTGGTTGCGTGGCTTCTTGCAAACCTATTCGGGTGGGTTGATCATCATCAGCCACGATGTTGAACTGGTTGAGGAGACCGTCAACAAGGTGTTCTACCTTGACGGAAACCGCGCGACGATCGATATCTACAACATGGGCTGGAAGCACTACCTGCGTCAGCGCGAAGCCGACGAAGCGCGCCGCAAGCGTGAGCGTGAGATAACTACCAAGACCGCTGAACGCCTGATCGCGCAGGGCAATAAGATGCGCGCGAAGGCCTCCAAAGCCTCCGCTGCCCAGCAAATGTTGCGCCGAGCAGAACAGATGATGTCTGGACTCGAAGACGTCCGCCAGAGCGAGAAGGTCGCCAAGATCGACTTCCCCAAGCCGGCACCCTGCGGCAAGACGCCGCTGATGGCAACCGGTCTGTCAAAGTCCTATGGTTCGCTGGAGATCTTCACCGACGTCGACTTGGCAATCGACCGGGGGAGTCGCGTCGTCATTTTGGGACTCAACGGTGCGGGTAAGACCACGCTGTTGCGAATGCTTGCCGGCACGCTGGAGTCAGACACCGGCGAAATCGTGCCCGGTCACGGGCTAAAGGTCGGCTACTTCGCGCAAGAACACGAGACGCTCGACTTGGAACGGACCGTGCTGGAGAACATGCAACGCTCGGCTCCAGACTTGACCGACACGCAGGCGCGAAGTGTGCTTGGCGCGTTCTTGTTCAGTGGCGACGACTCCGGTAAGTCCGCTGGTGTGCTTTCCGGTGGTGAGCGCACGCGGTTGGCGTTGGCCGGCTTGATCGTCTCGAGCGCGAATGTCCTGCTGCTAGATGAGCCGACCAACAACCTGGACCCGGCGTCGCGCGCTGAAGTGCTTGACGCGATTCGCCGTTATGAAGGTGCGATCATTCTGGTTTCGCACGACGAGGGTGCAGTGCGGGCGCTCGACCCGGACCGGGTGTTGTTGCTGCCAGACGGCGACGAGGACCTTTGGTCTGACGA
>JAKPAQ010000112.1 GCA_029779385.1 Actinomycetes bacterium
TGTGAAGCGCTACGCCGATTTGCATTCGATCATGCTGAACGCCACCGAACAGTTCATCGCCGAAGTGGCAGACGGCTCCTTCCCCGGGGCCGAGCACTCGTTCGAACAGTGACGGTTCAGTTCACCCGAAAGACTTGAATCTCAAGTTCGCCGCCACCGGAATGCCCGTGCGAAACAGTCGCCCTGTTTAACAACTCGAAACCTTCGGGCACAGTTGGCGTGGTGGCGTCCTCGGCGAGGTTGCGAATCGTCACCAAAATGTATGGCCCGTCTCTAACCTCGTCACGAAACGCTTGATCGGGGTCGGCGGTGAACTCGTTTCGCGCGGCAAACCAACCGTCGGCGACAAGCGCGGCTTGGACGGACGGACCGACCCCGCCGGCGGCCATCACGCCGGTGCCTTCGACGAACACTGACTCTTGGCGATCAACGTCGGCCAGTGCCGAGTTCACCTGCCCAATTACCTTCGCCGATGCCGCATAAAGTGTTTTATCGCCGCCACTAGTGGTCGGGGCGAAAAGCACCATTGCGGCGAGCGCCGCAAGCGCAACATTTCGCCAAGTTCGCGCATAGAACCGCTTCAAGAAGGAATGGCTCAACATCGAAACGCTCAATATCGGAACCCCCAGCGCCATAACTAGGTAGAGCTGCCGGGAAGGGAAAACCACGAGGATCAACACCAAGACCGCGAGCGACCAGATCACCAGGTCAACAAGCGGCCCGAACTGGCGCAATTTGCGTGACCGGATCAGCACCATGATCAACGCGAGGTAGATCACGATGGACAACCAGCTTATTGTGGCTGCCTCTGCGGTCCGCTCCCCGCCAAGATAGTTTCGGATTTGGTCAAAATTTTTGGGATGTCTAGTGATTACGTCCAAAGCCGGTGCCCACCAGCAGGCAATCAACAGTGCGAGGGAAAGAGCAACTTCGCCGAGTTTTGGACAGATGAGCAGTCGTCGTCGCAAACCGATCACGAGCACGCCAACCCCGATCGCCGCCGTCAGCAGCGCACCCAAAAGATGTGCCTGCGCGGCGACGCTGCCTACGGCGACAAACGCGGCCCACCACCAACGTTCACCAGTCAAAATGGCGGCGCCGATCAGCAGCAAGGTTGGTGTGGCGACCACTACCGGGAAAGGGTTCCAGTTCGTCACCAAGAACCCGCGAAGGACAATCTCCATCACTAGGTAAACGGCCGTCAAAACCATCACGGCGTTCCTGCCGGCAACCGACTGGGCCGCGCGCAGGCCCACCACCATCAGCAACCAGACGAGCAGCCCCGAGCCAAGCAAGATCCCCCAAGGGGCGAACCCGGAAATTCGGTAAGGCAGCCAGCCGAGCTGGAACGCCAGCGGACCAAAGTGGTGGAGCGCCGCGCCGGCCACCTCGTTGCCGGAAGTCGAGGGCATGCCGAGCAATTGCAGGTGCCCGCTGAAGACGTCGTGAGTTTTGACTGCACCGACCGCCCAGTCCCCTTGAGGCACCCAGCCAGTCAGGCTCAGCCGCAGAACCCAGCCCACCAAGGGCAGCCCCAGCAGGATGCTCGCGAACTGCCAGGATCTTGTTGACTCAACTGGCGAGTTGGCGCTCAACTCTCGTCTTCGGACAGGTCGTCGTTGAAGTCCGGGTCGTTGTCCCAAGCCTCGTTGCGCTCGGCCACCCGCTCCAACGCTCGAGCCGCGTCTGCCTGCGTCTCGTAGGGGCCGAGTCGATCGGCGGCCTTACAGCCGGCGTCACCCTCGACCTCATGATGCTTTAGGCAGAAGTAGAAACTCATGCTGCCAGCCTAAACGCTCGCGGCACCGATCACCGCTCGGTTTGGCGATCGAGGGCGAATGAGTC
>JAKPAQ010000077.1 GCA_029779385.1 Actinomycetes bacterium
ACTTTCGCGGCGTCCGCGTCAGCAAGCACACCCGCAACATGGTGCTATGGGCTGAGAAGCGGGCCGGGTTCCGTTTCCACATCGCACAGGGATCGTGGTCAGGTGCAGCCGCATCAGCCGGAACCCACACGGGGCCGGGTGCCATTGACATCGGCGCAGCGGGACTGTCGAAGGCGCAACGTGTCGCCGCCGTCCACGCCCTCAAAAACGCCGGGTTCGCGGCCTGGTATCGCAGATCGGTCCCCGGACTCTGGGGACCACATATCCACTGCGTCGCGTTCGGTGAGAAATGCGCGCCGGGGGCACAGGCGCAGAAGGGTTCCTACGACCGCCACCGTGACGGGCTCGCGGGCGACGGGTACGACAAAACCTACCGCCCGAATCCCAAGGTGAAATGGGGTTACCTTCGCAAACGTCCTGTGCGGCGCAAGTGAAGCCCGCCGTTAGGTTCGACCCCACGAACCGGCCCGTCGAAACCGGACGGCTGCTGATCCACGACCTAGGCCGGATCGTTGTTGATTCGGTGCTGACAGCCGGAAAGTTCACGATCCGGCAGGCGTACGACTACGCCCGAAAGTGCCACTGGCTCTAACCGATAACAGACCGCGCCCCACCTGCTCGCCTATGAAGGCTTGAGCGGGTGGGGCGCTTTGTTGTGTCTACGGAAGTTTGCCAGTGAAGATAGCTGAATCCCCGACGAGATCCGCTTTCGCCGCTAGGACTATCTCGGAGCCAGCATAAGTCCGCGCGCGTTAGCGGCGGCATCTACTGTCTCGACTGGCGTCACTACTGAGCTTTGTCTCATACCGTCACTGTACGTCTCGCGCACACTTTCGACAAGCACGACACAAAAAGTTGGCAACACGCCGCGCCGTTTTGTGGCAAATGGCGTAACGAGAAGTGCGGCATGTGCTTACATGTACTTATGACGCACACCGATACCGATTACGCGTCGGAGATTCGCGCCGCCATCGCTCGCAAGAACATATCCAAAGCCGACGTAGCGCAAGCACTCGGCAAGTCCCGAGCGACAGCCAGCCGCAAGCTCTCCGGCCTCATCCCCATCACTCTCGACGAGTTGCACGTCCTCGCGGAGTTAATCGAAGTTCCGCCCGCTTCGCTTCTCCCCACTGACAAGGCGTCAGCGTGAGTACCGACCTCACTGTCCACGACGCCCGCGTGCTCACCGCGCGCATCCGTGAGTCCGTGGCAGGCGTCTGGGATCTCATCGTTGAGGCGTACACGTCACGCGCCTGGACCTCACTCGGTTACGACTCATGGGACGACTACACGCGAACCGAGTTTGACGGTGTGCGAATCGCACTACCGCGCGAGGACCGCCGCGAAGTTATCGGCAGTCTGCGAGATGCCGGGTTAAGCACCCGCGCCATCGCATCGGCCATCGGCGTCAATGACAAGACAGTGCGAAACGACCTCGCAGGTGCGGAATATTCCGCACCTGTCATCGGGGCAGACGGCAAGCAATACGCGCCGAAGCCCGCACACGTCACCACCACCACCCGCACCACTGAGTCCACGAAAGTCGAGCACGACGTGGACCTTGAAACGGGTGAAATCACGTCCCCCGGCTCGCGTGCTCCGCTTCAGGACTCAGCCCCTGGCGTCGAGCAACTATCCGCAGAGCCGGGGGCGCTCGACCCAATCGCCGCAGCGAAAGCCGAAGCCGCGAAATCACCCCACGTCCTCGCGCACAAAGCGATTGACCGATACCGCGACGCGAATCAGACCGTGAACGCGGCAGGCGGCATCGACGTGATCCTCACCGAAACCCGCGACTACACCGCCGCGCAGAACTGGGCGAAAGACCTAGAGGACGCCATCGACATCGCTGAGACCTGGCTATCGGCAATCCGCCGCCAACACCTAAGGAGCGTCTAGTGAAAGCGTTCACCCTCATTAACGATGCACTCTCGGAATGGCGGGCAGTGCGATCAGCACCCGACCTCGCGCACGAACTATTCGGCCACCTTGATCAGGCCGAACTAGAGCGACTCGCGCTCGCCGGGTTCGCCGCCGAAATCCGCAAAGCACTCACCAAGAAAGTGAAAGGCGTCCCGCAATACTCCAACGTCGAAGTGATCGACAAGGTGACCGGCAAGAAGATCAAGAGGTACAAGAACACCGAACTATTCGACGCCGAGGATTACCGCGTCGCAGTGAACTCGTACATGAAGCGGTCACGGTCGAACTTCGATATTGCGAAGGCGCTCGCCAACGCCGCCGCCGCAAAGCTCGGCATCCAGTTGAGCTTGTCGGAGTCCGCATGACCGCCGCCGAACTGTTATTCGACCTGCTACTTGTCGCTGTCGTGGCCTACTGCCTAGCCCGCGTGAACCT
>JAKPAQ010000151.1 GCA_029779385.1 Actinomycetes bacterium
AGCTCCCCCGCGCCGCGAACGCGCACCCAACGAAGCCGCAGCACCCGACGAACCAGACCTCGACGATCGCGCCGTCGCCACGGCGACCCGATGCCGCAGCACCGCCGCCCACCTGTCGCGCCCGGCCACGGCGGCCGCGACAATCGTCTCGTACTCAGCCGCCAGTAACGCCATCACCGTCACCAGGATGCGGCTCACCATGGGTAGCATCAGGCTTATCGACCGCGACGTAAGCGACGTTGGCATCACGCCCCCGCGTCATTGCCACGTAGAGGGTCTCCCTGGTCATGTTCGAGTCGACGAGCACGTGGGCAGTATCCGTAGTGAGGCCCTGCGCGCGGAAGGATGTCACGGCATAGCCGAGTTCGACGGCGCTGGCGCTTGAAGCCATTGCGGTTGATGGAAGAGACGCTATCATGGTTGCCAGCCACAAGGTGCCAGCGAGTGAAGTTTCATCGAGGATCACCAACTGCCCGGCGGTGAACCCTACCTCGGTGGTGAGATGAGTCTGCCACCACTGCACGGTGTTCTCGGTCGGGTTTGCGCGCGAATTTTTCGATCGTCGCCAGCGGCACCACCGGTACGGGGTCGCGCGCAAATAAGGCCCGAACCCGCGACCTCTCGCGGATCCGGGCCTCTGACCAGGCTTTTCAGCCGGGGCGCTTCACGAAACTTCTAGAAGTCCCAATACTCGTCACCACCCGCGTAATTCCGCGGATTGTCGGCAGTTGTGGAGTTGTCGTGCCCCCAGTGGCGAATAGGCCTTTCGGAGAGCGCTAGTCCACGTATCCAATAGCGCGATTCTGTGCATCGAGTAGCGGTGCTGGCGTGGGTGTGTTCGGCTGAGTCCGACCACGGTAATGGCCGTGGTCTTGGGCTCAGTTACCGAAAGGTTGGTGACCGTCAATGACGGACTACCGAAGAATCATGTCTTTGTTGCTCGAGGGCCGCAGTTATCGCGAGATCGGCGCGATCACTGCGTGTTCACAAACCACGATCCGAACCGCGAAACGCGTGATCGACGCCGAAGGCCTCACTCTAGACAGGGTTCGGCGTCTGACTGACGCCGAGATCGCGGGCCTGTTCCCTGACGGGCGGTCCAGGGTGAAGGGCG
>JAKPAQ010000155.1 GCA_029779385.1 Actinomycetes bacterium
CCCAGTTCGAGCACCTCCCCTACGGCAGTGGCCACCGGACCGGTCATCACCAGGCTGAGGGCAACCACAACCGTAAGAGCGACAGTGACCAGCGTGACGGCGAGCATCATCAAGCGCAGTTTCCAGATCGGCCGGTTCTCCTGGGTCTCGAATATTCGGTTGAGGCTGCGACCGAACGCCCCCACGTAACTCGACGCGGACCAGAGGCCGATCAGCACACTGATCAGGAGGGTAATTCCCGCCAAGGAGGATTCGCTGAGATCAACCAGCGTCGGCTCGATCGTGTTGGCGAACGACGATGCGCCTACCGATTCCAACAGGTCGAGCACCAACTCAACGCTCGCTTGGTCTTGGCCGAAAACCCCCAGAAGGGAAATAATGACCAGTGCTGCCGGGAAAAGCGCCAGCACCGCGTAGTAGGTCAGTGCAGCTGCCAAATCGGCGCACTGGTGTGCGATAAATCCGCTAATCGTTCCCCGAAGGAACTGCCACCGGTCTGCCCAGTTAGACACTCGGTCTCCTGCTTGCGAGTTGGAGTCCTCCATTGACCCGACACTAGCCGAAGCGCAGCGCCCCGGTCAGCCGATGTTGAAGCCGAGGGCGCGCAACATCTCGCGGCCGTCCTCGGTGATCTTGTCCGGACCCCACGGCGGCATCCAAACCCATTCGATCCGAAAATCGTTGACGATGCCGTCGAGCGCAGCGCGAGTCTGATCCTCGATCACGTCAGTGAGCGGGCAGGCCGCCGAGGTCAACGTCATCTGGATGATCGCGTTGCTGTGTTCGTCAACATGGACGCCATAAATGAGGCCCAAGTCGACAACGTTGATCCCCAACTCAGGGTCGACAACGTCACGCAGTGCCTCTTCGACATCTTCGCGACTCGTGGGACTTGCTGATGCGATTGCTACCGCAACATCAGGCAAATCGCTGTGATCGGTGGTCATGATTCCTCCTTGGCGAGGGCTTGAGCGACGGCGTCTTTCCAAGCCATCCAGGACAGTAGGGCGCACTTGACACGCGCCGGGAATTGGGCGACCCCAGCAAAGGCGATTCCGTCTTCGAGGACGTCTTCGTTGGGTTCTACTTGGCCGCGGCCTTGCATGAGTTCTTGAAAAACCTCGAGGGTGGCCAAGTCTTCATCGACCGACTTGCCGACGATCAGGTCGTACATGACCGAAGCCGAAGCTTGGCTGATTGAGCAGCCTTCAGCGTGATAGGAAACGTCCCGCATGATCGTGCCGTCGAGGTGGACACGCAAGGTGATCTCGTCGCCGCAGGTCGGGTTGACGTGGTGGACTTCGGCGTCGAAGTCGTCACGAAGTCCCGCACCTTGTGGGTGCTTGTAATGGTCCAAGATGATCTCTTGGTACAGCGCGTCAACGTCTGCGGCACTCATCTCAAACTCCGAAATACTTCTGGGTGTGTCGAATGCCGGCGACGAACGCGTCGATCTCGGCCTCGGTGGTGTACAGGTAGAACGACGCCCGAGTTGTCGCCTGAATCCCGAACACCTGGTGCAGTGGCTTCGCGCAGTGGTGACCGGCCCGCACTGCCACCCCTTGCGAGTCGAGCAACTGGGCGACGTCGTGCGGATGAACGCCGTCGATCGTGAAGCTAATCGCTCCCCCACGATCTACTGGTTCGCGTGGCCCGACGATGCCGACCCCAGGCAACTCGTTCAACTGGGCCAGCGCATAGGCCGTGATCGCCTGTTCGTGGGCGGCGACGTTATCCATCCCGACGCGGGTCAGATAGTCGACTGCCGCGCCGAGGCCAACCGATTCGGCGATCGGCGGCGTGCCCGCCTCAAACCGGTGCGGTGGCTTAGCAAACGTGGTTCGTTCCATCGAAACGGTTTCGATCATTTCGCCGCCGCCGAGGAACGGCGGAAGCTCAGCCAACAGATCGTAGCGGCCCCAAAGCACGCCGATGCCGGTTGGCCCGACCATCTTGTGGCCGGTGAAGGCGACAAAATCGGCGCCGAGGCTCGCCACGTCGACCGGCAGTTGCGGGACGGCCTGGGAGGCGTCAATTACCACGAGAGCGCCAACGGCGTGGGCACGGCGAACGATCTCGGCGACCGGGTTGATCGTGCCGAGCATGTTGGAAACCCAGGTAACGGCGACAACTTTGGTCTTCTCGGTTAGCTCCAGCGAATCCAGATCCAGACGTCCCTCACCAGTGACCCCGTACCAGCGAAGCGTCGCGCCGGTGCGCTGCGTGAGCAGCTGCCACGGCACCAGGTTCGAGTGATGCTCCATTTGGGTGACGACCACTTCGTCACCGGCGCCGATTCGACCCGCATCACCAAGTACCCGAGCGACCAGGTTCAACGCTTCGGAGGCGTTCTTGGTGAAGATGACCTCGTCGCGGTTGGTGGCGCCAATGAACTCTGCGGTCTTGGTGCGACCGAGTTCAAACGCTTCACTGGCTTCGGCACCGAGTTGGTGCATCGCCCGAGCGACGTTCGCATTGTGCTGCAAATAGTGTTCAGCGATTGCATCCACTACCTGCTGCGGTTTATGCGAGGTGTTCGCGCTGTCCAAATAGACCAGCGGGTGACCACCTGCCATCGTCCGCGAAAGGATCGGGAAATCCTCGCGGACCGCGGCTACATCGAACTCGGGCATTTGCCGCCCTCTCAGACCGAAGCCTTGATGAACTTGTCGTAACCCTCAGCCTCAAGCTGATCGGCAAGCTCCTTGCCGCCAGTCTCTACGAGTCGACCGGCAACGAAAACGTGCACGAAATCAGGCTTGATGTAGTTCAAGATGCGGGTGTAGTGCGTGATCAACAGGACGCCACGGTCACCTTGTTCGGAGTAACGGTTGACGCCGTCGGAAACGACCCGCAGGGCGTCGATGTCCAAACCAGAGTCGGTCTCGTCAAGGATCGCGAACTTCGGGTTCAGCAGGTCGAGTTGGGCGATCTCGTGACGCTTCTTCTCACCGCCGGAGAAACCTTCGTTGACCGAGCGCTGCGCGAACGTCGGATCCAGCGTCATCCGCTCGAGGGCGGAGTTGACGTCCTTGATCCAGGTGCGCAACTTCGGCGCTTCACCGTCGATGGCGGTCTTGGCGGTACGCAGGAAGTTCGCGACCGAAACGCCAGGAACTTCGACCGGGTACTGCATCGCCAGGAACAGGCCAGCGCGGGCACGCTCGTCGACGCTCATTTCGAGCAGGTTCTCACCGTCGAGCAGCACTTCACCTTCGGTGACGGTGTACTTGGGGTGACCGGCGATCGAGTACGCCAAGGTGGACTTGCCCGAACCGTTCGGTCCCATGATGGCGTGGACTTCACCGGAGTTGATGGTCAGGTTGACCCCTCGCAGGATCTCCTTTTCGCCGTCTTCGGTGTTGACCGAAACGTGCAAGTTCTTGATTTCTAGGGTGCTCATTCTTTAGTTCTCTCTGCTCAAATTTCGGTGGGGATCTCGACGAAGACGTCGGCTCCCTCGATGGTCGTGGAGTAAACGGGGACAGGTTCGGTTGCCGGCAGACACGTCGGCTCGCCGGTCTTTAGGTTGAAGCGCGAGCCGTGCAAGAAGCACTCGATCTCGCAGGCCGCGAGGTCAACTTCGCCGTCCGAGAGTGGAATCTCCCCGTGGGAGCACCAGTCTTCGATCGCGTAGACGGTGTCGCCTTCGCGCACGAGGGCGATGTCGTGACCGGCTACCTCGGTGGCCCAAGCCGCGCCATCGACTAGTTCGGCGAACACGGCAACCTTGTGCTTGGTCACTGCAGCGCCTCCGGGGTGCCAACGACCGTTGCCAGTTCGCTTTCGATGGCCGACAAGAGTCGGTCTTGGAGATCCTCGACACCGATCCGGCGGATGATGTCGTTGAAGAAGCCGTGGACCACCAAGCGACGAGCCTCGGTCGGCTCGATGCCTCGGCTTTGCAGGTAGAACAGGTGCATGTCGTCGAAGCGGCCGGTCGTGGAGGCGTGGCCGGCACCAGCGATTTCGCCAGTTTCGATCTCGAGGTTCGGCACCGAGTCGGCTCGGGCGCCATCGGTTAGCACCAGGTTGTCGTTCTGCTCGAAGGTGTCGATGCCTTCGGCGACTTTGCGGATCAGCACGTTGCCGACCCAGACAGTGTGCGCGTCCTGGCCTTGCAGCGCGCCCTTGTATTCGACGTTGCTGCGCGTCTTGGGGGCGGTGTGATCGACGAACTGGCGGTGCTCGAAATGCTGGCCGGCATCGGCGAAGTAGACGCCGAGCAGGTCGGCGCTGCCACCGGTGCCGCGGTAGTCGACGTTCGTCGACGAGCGAACCAGATCGCCGCCGAGGGTGAACTCGAAGAACCGCACGGTCGCGTCTCGACCGACGCTGATGCCGGTCTGGACACTGTGGACCGCGTTGTCGTCCCAGTCCGCCAGGTTCACCACGTCGACGCTCGCGCCATCGCCAATCAGGTAGGTGACGTTCGCGGCGTAGGTGGCCGAACCGACGTGATCGAACAGGATCGTCGCCTTCGAGAACGGCGCAACCTTGACCACGATGTGGCCCCAGACGGTCTCGTCGACCGAGGTACCGGTGAGCGTGATCCGCGCCGGCGATTCCAGTTCGCCGTCGATCGACAGCAGCGTCGCACCGCCGGCGTTTTCAACGGCCAACGCAGCCAAGCGGTCCAGCGGTGCAATCCCGCCGAGCGCTTTGGCTTCCTCAGTGGTGATCGTCGTCGCGGTGACGCCGGTGGGCAGTTCGTCCTTCCACTGCAGGTGAGCACTCGAAGCCTCACCTGCCAGCAGTCCACGAAGCCGCTTCAGCGGGGTGAACCGCCAAATCTCCTCAAATCCGGTCGGGACCGGGTGGTCAGCAACATCGAACGACGGCTCCGGGTGGAGGTGGGATTCGACGTGTTCTAGTTCCAGCGCATTGGCGAGTGTCATCCGACCGCGCCCTCCATCTGCAGTTCGATTAGCCGGTTTAGTTCCAGCGCGTATTCCATGGGTAGTTCACGAGCGATCGGTTCGACGAAGCCGCGAACGATCATCGCCATCGCTTCGTCCTCTCCCATTCCGCGTTGCATGAAGTAGAAGAGTTGATCGTCGCTGACCTTTGAGACGGTTGCCTCGTGGCCGAGCGTTACGTCGTCCTCGCGGACGTCGACGTAGGGGTAGGTGTCCGAGCGGCTGATCTGGTCAACCAGCAAGGCATCACATTTGACGGTGCTTGCCGAACCGGCCGCACCCTCGTTGACTTGGAGTAGTCCGCGGTACGAGGTGCGTCCGCCGCCACGGGCGACCGACTTGCTCAGCACCGAACTGGACGTGTTCGGCGCGACGTGAACCATTTTCGCGCCAGTGTCTTGGTACTGACCCTCGCCGGCGAAGGCGATCGACAGCGTCTCGCCGCGCGCCTGCTCGCCCATTAGGTAGACGGCCGGGTACTTCATCGTGACCTTCGAACCGATGTTTCCGTCGACCCATTCCATCGTCGCGCCGGCCTCACAAACGGCCCGCTTGGTGACCAGGTTGTAGACGTTGTTCGACCAGTTCTGGATCGTCGTGTAGCGGACGCGGGCGCCCTTCTTCACGATGATTTCGACCACGGCGCTGTGCAGAGAATCCGACTTGTAGATCGGCGCGGTGCAGCCTTCGACGTAGTGGACGTAGGAGTCCTCGTCGGCGATGATCAGGGTCCGTTCGAACTGGCCCATGTTCTCGGTGTTGATCCGGAAGTACGCCTGCAACGGGATGTCGACGTGGACGCCCTTGGGGACGTACACGAACGAGCCACCGGACCAGACCGAAGTGTTCAAGGCAGCGAACTTGTTGTCGCCGACCGGAATGACCGTGCCGAAGTACTCCTCGAAGATTTCGGGGTGCTCCTTCAACGCCGTGTCGGTGTCGAGGAAGATGACGCCCTTTTCTTCCAGGTCCTCGCGGATCTGGTGGTAGACGACCTCAGACTCGTACTGGGCGGCGACGCCGGCGACGAGGCGCTGCTTTTCGGCCTCGGGGATTCCGAGTCGGTCGTAGGTGTTCTTGATGTCTTCGGGCAGTTCTTCCCAACTGGTGGCCTGCTTCTCAGTGGAGCGCACGAAGTACTTGATGTTGTCGAAGTCGATCGTGTTGAGGTCTGCGCCCCAAGCCGGCATCGGCTTACGTTCGAACAGCTTCAGGCCCTTGAGTCGAAGGTCGAGCATCCACTGCGGCTCGCTCTTCTTGCCCGAGATGTCACGAACGACGGCTTCGTTGAGCCCACGCTGTGCGCTCGCACCGGCGTCGTCGGAGTCGTGCCAGCCGAACTCGTAGGTGCCGACATCTTTGAGGCCTGGGTTCAGGTCCTCAATCGTGTTCGTTTCGTTGGTGGTGGTCATCGCGACAGCCTTTCGGTTCTGTTCTGATGGATTTGCGGAAGATTGGTCGTGCAGATGCCGTCGCCGTGGGCAATGGTTGCTAGCCGTTGCACATGGGTTCCGAGCAGTTCGGCAAAGATTTCGGTCTCGGCCTCACAAAGTTGGGGGAATTCTTCGGCCACGTGGGCGACCGGGCAGTGGTGCTGGCAAATTTGCATGCCCAGCGGGGTGCTGCTGACTGAGGCGGCGAAGCCGTCGTCGGTGAGGGCTTTTGCGAGCCGCTCGATGCGTTCGTCGGTAGCAACTCCGGCGAGCACGGCCTCATATTTGGTGCGGAACTCGGCCAGTCGGCGTTCGGCAAACGCCGAGATGGCGTCTTCGCCGCCGGTCTCGCGCAGAAAGCGAAGCGCCTGGGCCGCGAGGTCGTCATAGGAGTGGGTGAAGTTGTCGCGGCCAGCGTCAGTCAACGCGAACACGCGAGCCGGGCGGCCCCGACGACGTTGCCCGTGAATCCGCTCTTCGCGCGATTCAACGAGGCCTTGGGCTGCCATGTGCTCGAGGTGACGGCGCACACCAGCAGGCGTCAGGCCAAGGCGAGCAGAAAGCTCGGTGGCCGTCGAGGGCCCGTTTCGGTGGATGCTTTCGGCAACGCGTACGCGCGTAGGAGAGTCGTCTTCGACGGACTCCTCGCTAACGCGCATACTTTTCACAACTCCAGTGTGACGTTATTGATTCCGCCGAATCAAGCAAGGTCAGCCTCAGTGACCTGCACCACAATCATCTGACTGTCAGTTTGCGGTCACGATTGCCCGCATCTAAGGGCCAAACTCGCCCCACTTAGACTGTCCGAGTGCCCGTGAACCAGTCAGAGGTCGCAGTCGAAATTCGCGACCTCAAGATGACTGATGGTCGCGCCGGCAAGGAGATTCGGGCAGTCGACGGGCTTTCGCTCGACATCAACCGCGGCACAATTACCGCAATTTTGGGCCCTAACGGCGCGGGCAAGACGACCACCATCGAAACGTGCGAAGGTTTCCGGCGCCCCCAGTCTGGAACCGTGCGCGTTCTAGGTCTAGATCCAATAGCCGATGCAGTCGAGCT
>JAKPAQ010000185.1 GCA_029779385.1 Actinomycetes bacterium
TCTGCAAGCCAGTCAATAAAAATTAGAACTTGTTGCATATTTCGAATGTTTGTTCTCGGCATGGTCACTACCGTCTGCGCGGCCAGAAGTGCTGACACCTCAGAGTCCAAGGAGAACGTATGGCATTCGAGTTGCGCCGATATTCGACTGCGGGAATGGCGATGGCAACCGCCGGCGTCATCGCCATCAGCCCGCTGACAATCCCGCCGCCAGACCTTCATCTACCGGCGCCGACTACCGTCGCGTCGACCCGCACCGTCGACCTCACCGCGTTCGTCAACCCGCTCGCGGTGTGGGGTGACGTGCTCACCACGACCGTCGCCGATATCGGGAAACTGGGCCAGGCGTTCGCCGCCGACCCCTTCCCGCTCGCGAAGCAGGTGATCGCCAATCAGGTCCGCTACGCAAACCAGCTCATGTCCATCGCCCAGGGCGTGGGCAACGGCGTGGTCAACTGGGCCAATACCGTTCCCGATTCCTTACGGACCATGGCGCAGCAATTGGCTGCCGGCCAGATCTCCGATGCGGTGATGTCGGGTTGGGGCATCTTTGTGAACGGTGTGGTGGGCGTTCTGTTCCCGGTCCTGCAACTCGACATCCCGCAGCAGGTCGCGCAGAACATGGCCAATGTGGTCAAGGCGATCACCCCGGTCGTGGCGCAGTTGGGGTTCGCGGTGCTGAACACCATGTATCAGGCTACGGATGCCTTCGGTGACATCGCCCAGAACTTCTACGACGCCGCGCGGGTCGGGGATATCGTCACTGCCGCAAGCGAATTGATCAACGCTCCGGCAAATCTCACCGGCGCCGTACTGAACGGGTGGGGCGAGGGCAGCAAGGGCATGTATGGCATCTTCGGGTCGTTCGGGGTCGTCGCCGCGGTCATGCAAGGGTTCAAGACCATCGCCGACGCCATCAAGCCGCCGGCTCCGGAGGCTCCGGTCGCGGTAACCGTGGATGGCCCGGCCGCGGTCCAGGCCTCGGCCGCCAAGGTGCTGTCCTCGGCGACCACGGCGGCTGTGGAGGCAAGCGCTCCAGTGAAGGAATCGTCGACTCCCGAGAAGGTCAAAGCGACTGTGGCCAAGGCGGATCCGAAGCCTGCGACGCCGGTCTCGACCGACGCCGAGGCCGTGGAGACGCTGCCGGTGAAGGTCACGGAGCCCGTGAAGGTTGCAGAACCGGTGAAGGTCGAGGCATCCACACCCGCTGCGGACCCGGTGTCGGCCGAACCGGCCAAGGTCGAGACAACGAAACCGGCGCAGAAGGACACCACCACGTCCGAACCGGGCACCAAGGCGACGGGTGCCACCTCGTCTGACTCCGATTCGGCGGGCAAGCAGGACAAGTCGGACAAGTCGGACAAGTCGGCCGGGAAGTCGCAGAAGGCAGAGAAGGCGCCGAAGGCGCAGAAATCACCGAAGGCGCCGAAGGTCGCCAAGCAGCCGAAGAAGGCGTCGTCGACGCATCAGTCAGCCAACGCGAGTTGATGGGGGGACGAGATCGGCGAAGTGGTTGCGAAAGCCT
>JAKPAQ010000190.1 GCA_029779385.1 Actinomycetes bacterium
GCCAGTGGCCAACCGGCGCAAGCCGGCGAGGAGTCGAAG
This sequence comes from Actinomycetes bacterium, assembly GCA_029779385.1. Next base: position 40 of record JAKPAQ010000190.1, read on the forward strand.
TCAAAGGCCGGATCGGGGTTGAACAGCGCCCCGAAACTGGCCGGGTAGTCGCCCGGCTGACCGACCTTGGCTGGGGCGGGACCCTGCGCGCCCTGTTCGCGCCGGGTGCGGCCGATCAGCCGCTCAGCCCCGAGCTGGAAAGCGCAGTGATCTCGACTCTTCGTGACTGGCCCTGGGACGAACGGCCCGCCGCAGTGGTGGCGATGCCATCAGTTTCTCGGCCTTTGCTCGTATCTTCTACGGCCGCGACCATCGCTGAGCGAGGCCGACTTCGGCTACTTGACACGCTCGACCTTGACCCACACATTCCGCGGGCCGAACACGGTGGCAACAGCGCATTTCGCCTCGGTTCGGTTTGGGGTCGGTTCAGCGTCGGTGAACAACTGCGGGCGGCACTGGCCGAAATCGACGGACCGATCCTGCTAGTCGATGACTTGATCGACAGTAGGTGGACGATGACGGTCGCTGCCCGCGAACTTCGACTCGCCGGCGCGGACTCGGTGCTGCCATTCGCGTTGGCGGTCACCGGCTAGCAGCCCTGGCGAGTAGGCTCGCGCCATGGCAACGCTTCGCGAGGTGGTCGCAGTCCTTGATGGTCTTTACGACCCGGCTTGGGCCGACGACTGGGACGCAGTCGGCACCATCGTGGGCGATCCAGATGCCGAAATCACCAGCATTTTGTTCGCGGTCGATCCGGTCGCCGAAGTGGTCGCCGAGGCTATCGAAATCGGTGCCCAACTGATCGTCACCCACCACCCGCTTTACCTAAAAGGCACGACCACTGTCGCAGCCTCGACGCCTAAAGGTCGAGTTGTTCATGAACTAATTGCCAACGGCATCGCCCTGCACAACTGCCACACCAACGCAGACTGCGCACCGCTCGGAGTGAGCGAATCGATGGCGTTGGCTTTGAGCCTGACCGACCTGCGACCGCTGGAAGTAGATGTTGCGTCGGCGGTGGACAAATGGGTGGTTTTTGTTCCCAACGACTACGCCGACCAGGTTTCGGCCGCGATGCATGCGGTTGGCGCCGGTCAGATCGGTGCCTACGATCAG
>JAKPAQ010000084.1 GCA_029779385.1 Actinomycetes bacterium
ATAGCGGTCGAGCCAGTATGTCGCCGCGCGGACCAGCATCGCGAGCCCACCAAGTACCGCGAGTTGGACTTGCGCGGAGCGACTGAACTGAACGCCTCGCCCACCGAACCGGATGCCACCGAACACGTAGTGAACGAACACGGCCAACAGAATCGTGATCATCAGAATCATGAAAACGAAGGAGACAATGAACTGCAGCCAAGGCATGTCGAAGACGTAGAAGCCAATGTCCTTGCCGAAGTGAGGATCCGTCTCGTTGAACGGCGTACCGTTCAACCACAGCCGGAAGATCTCCCAGCGGCCGTTGCCAACCAGTCCGGCGAACAAACCAACAAGTCCGCTGACCGCGAGCCACGCCAGTTTCGTCACCGGAGTCAGCGCGAATCGGTACCGGGCCGCCGGGTCATCGCGGCGAAGGCCAAGCGGGTTCGGGCGACTGCGGTAAGCAAGCCAGATGTTGAGCGCGACGAAGGCCGCAGTGACGACTGCAAAACCGATGAACAACAACACTCGCGTCGTCAACACGGTGGTGAAAACGCCCTGGAAGTCAACCGATTTGTACCACAACCGCGAGGTCCACAGGTTGACGAAAACTGATCCGACAACCAGCAACACCGCCAGCGTTATCAGGGTCGGAACCAACACCCGACGGCGCTGATTAGTTGGCTGGGGTTCACGGCTCGGCGGTTGGACTCCGAAAATGTCGCTCACGACTCTCCTGGCTCACTGCTGTGGGTCTGGTTCATCTCAGCCTACGCGGTGCTCGGTTACGCCGCTCCTAGCCTCTTGGCTTGCGGGCGCTAGTCCTGCTCCTCGACGAGAGTCGCGTGCAGTAGTTGAACCAGTCCCGGCAGCAGGCCAGGGCCTTCAAGTAACGGGGCGTCCTCAGGTCCGCGGGCTCTGACCGCAGCATGTTCAGAACCGTCGCGAAGGACCCCCGCGATGATCCGCATCTCGCCCCGGTCGGGGTGTTGAGCAACGAAGTTGGTCGCCTCAACCGGGTCGGTTGGCAGTTCTGCCTCGGCCTCTGGCGGGAGGGTTAGCCGCTCCATCACCAGGACGCACCCGTCTACCTCGGCGGGCCAACCAATTTCGGGCAATAGGTCTTCGGCGTGCCGATCGCGCGGGAGTTCCTGCTCAACCGGAGTGAACGAATCGGGTCCAGAGAGTTGGTCCGCCAACTCTGGCTGCGCCGCCAAGATGTCGGCCGTGCGCACCAGCGCGAATAGTCGTGCCGGCTGGTCCCAGCCGGCCGCTCCAACGTGTTCCTCGACCTCCAGCACCGCTTGGCGAAGCGGCGAGTCAGTGCCCTGGTTTTCGATCTTCAGCACGACGGCACCTTCGCTTTCGGGTTCGTCGCCAAGACGTCCAGCGCGTCGATGGCTTCGGTAAGTTTGGCCACCTTCACGAGGGTCATATCGTGATCGTCGCCGGCTTTGGCTTCTTCACAATTGGCTGCCGGCACAAGGAAAATATCGGCGCCGTTGTCGGCCGCACCGGCAATCTTTTGATTGATCCCGCCGATCGGACCGACCGTCCCTTCTGGGCTAATTGTGCCCGTTCCGGCAACGTTCTGTCCGCCAGTTAGCGGCCCGGGCGTCAACTGGTCGTAGATTGCCAACGCGAACATCATCCCGGCGCTCGGCCCACCGACCCGGTCGCCGATATGGTTCTCAACCTCAACCGGGAAATCAAAACCTTGCCCGACTGCGATCCCCACTCGCGCTTTCTTCGTCTCGTCACCAAGAAGCTTGGTGGTCAGGGTCACCGATCGATCCTGGCCGTCGCGCACAAAGCCGATTTCGACCTTCTCCCCCGGCTCTCTAGTGCCGATCGCATCGGCAACTTCGGCCTGGTCGTCGACCTG
>JAKPAQ010000085.1 GCA_029779385.1 Actinomycetes bacterium
CACAGGTTGGCTTTTTGCGTGGACGCGCGTGTCGGATTCCCCTGTTAGCCGGGGAATCCGACACAACCCAAGGGAAACTTCCCACGATCAGCGACTGGAAACCTTCCACAGTCCCAGATCAACACCCGAGTGTGGAAGCCAAAAGAAAATTCCACAAGGCATCTCCGTGCACTCGAAGTCACCGCTCATGAGTAGAAAGGTGATGCCATGTCTTCGGAGTTCGATCAAATCGCAGCTGCCAGAGGCGGCTATATCCTTCGGCCAGACCTTCTCGACCTCGGATACAACGACCGCCATATTCGCCGGGCGCTAAAGGCCGGCACGATCGTCCGGCTACGCGTCGGGACTTATGCGCCACGGTCGCATACTTCCCTAAACCCCGAAGATAGATACAGATTGCTGTGCTATTCGGTACTCGACAAACTCCCGTCTGGGGTGGTGCTAAGTCACCAATCTGCCGCCGCGATCCACAGCGGAGTTACTTGGGGATTCGACACGACAACCGTGCACGTTACTCGTCTTGATGGCAACGGACAGCGGACTGAATCAGGTGTCATCCACCACTCGGGAACACTGCCGGAATCCGACGTGATGCTAGTTGACGGACGAGCCGTAATGGTCCCTGCCAGAGCCGCCCTCGAAAGCGCTTCAACGGCAGGAACTGAAGCAGGCATGGTGCAGACTTCGCTCGCAATTCGAGGAGGTGTCGAACCGGAAGAACTTCACGAACGACTTGAACGCATGAGGCGGTGGCCTGGATTCAACTCGGTACGTCTGGCAACACTTTGGGCCGTCCCCGAGTGCGAAAACGTCGGGAAGATCCGTTCAATGCATATGTTCCGACGAACTGCGATACCCATTCCGCAGATGCAGGTTAAGTTCCAGAATCCTCACCGGTCATCAATTGCTAGAGTCGACTTCGATTGGGAGGACTACCACCATTGTGGTGAATTTGATGGCCTGATCAAGTACGGGCGCCTCAACCCCTATTCGACATCCATGATTGGCCAAGTCCTAGTCGAGGAGAAACTTCGTGAAGACTCGATCCGCGAAATCCCACGCGGGATGAGCCGTTGGATCTATCGCGATCTGAGTACACCTGAACTGACAAGCCGACGAATTCGAGCCTCGATGGAGCAGTCACGCAAGCTCTTCGGCAAGCCACCAGTCAGCGTAATCGCATAACGCGCAAGGTTTCCTGTCGCTGATCGGGGGAAACTTCCGCCAGTCTGTGACTGATTCCCCGGCTAACCGGGGAATCAGTCACACCAGCGGACGCCAGGGGCGGAGCACTCGCTCGTAGATCCGCGAGATCGTGGGGCGTTCGCGCCAGTCTTCGGCGGACAGAGGTTCGGCCCGAGTCGCGTCGCGAGCGAAAATTTGGCTCATTCCGTCCGCTAGGCCCGAGTCGAGGATTTCCAGGTTGATTTCGTAGTTGCCGGTCAAGCTGAGCCGGTCGATGTTTGCCGTGCCGATGGTCGACCATTCGCCATCGATCGTCATTGTCTTGGCGTGAACCATATGGTCGCCGTAGCGCAGAATCTCGACCCCGGCATCGAGCAAACGCCCGAAATAGCTGCGGGCGACAAAGTCGGCAACGACATGGTTTGAAACCCTCGGAATCAGGATGCGAACCTGCACACCCCGCCTACTCGCGTCAACCAAGGCTTCAAGAATATTGCGATCTGGAATGAAATAGGCCTGAGTGATTTCGATTGTCGAAGTCGCGCGGTCGATCGCTTCTAGGTACATCCCGCGAATCGGGTAAATCAGTTGACGCGGCACATTTCGGTGGGCTCGGACGTGGGGGTCCCAACTGGCCTGGCTCAACGGGCGAAGTTGCTCATCAGGGTGCGCATCGTTCCAAAAGTCGATGAACGTGTTCTCGAGGTCCCAAACTGCCGATCCCGTGACCGAAACGTGCGTATCTCGCCACTGGTTCGTGTACAGGCTGCCAACGTTGTAGCCGCCGACGAAGCCGATTCGGTCATCGACAACAAGGATCTTTCGATGATCGCGGCCCCAAGCGCGAGGACTGAAGAAGGCGAAAGTCCGCGGAAAGACTGGGAATCGCAGGACTCGAATCGGTTCGGGGAACCGGAAGAAAGAACGCTTCACAACCATGTTCGCGAATCCGTCATAAATGACGTAGACCGCCACTCCCCTTCCGGCCGCAGCAATCAAAGCCGCCTTGAAGCGCTGGCCCATTTCGTCGCCTTTTACGATGTACGACTCGAACAGAATGCGTTCGGTAGCCGAATCAATTGCGGCCAACATGTCGTCGAAAAGGGCTTCGCCCGAAACATAAACCTCGGCGCGCGACGAGTTGCCAACAGCAAACTCCTGCGGTTCAACTCGGGGCAATGGGGCCAACCCTCGGGCCCTGATCGATCGACGGACTTTCGCCACCGCCATCAACGAAGCAACCGCTACGACCTGAGTTCCGAACACCACCAGCAGAACCCGACGGAGAAGAGTCTTTGGCGAAACGGAACGGAACTCCATGGACCTAACCCTAGGTGAATACCGCAACTGGACGGGCGCCATCGCCAGCGGCTTCGTAAAGCGCCAAGAATTCACCGTCCGGAGCGAACACCGCTACCGGACCTTCGGCCGAAAGTCGGACATCGATTCGACGGCCAAAACGCACATTCGCTGCCTCGTCCCCAGGAAGTTCAACCGACTCGAAAGAAGCTTTCGCAACTTCGCCAATCGGCACGACGCCAAACTGCTTCTCCAACTCCGCCAACGTCTTGGCCAGCGTTAGGCCAAAGCCACCAACACGGGTCCGACGTCGCGCACTCAAATGACCGCCGACGCCTAACGCCTTGCCCAAGTCGCGTGCCAACGCCCGAATATAGGTGCCGCTTGAACACACCACGCGCACGTCAGCCTCGGCCCGCTCCCCCGGTCGAAAAGCCAAAAGTTCAAACTCGGCTACCTCGACCGGCCTGGCAGCCAACTCGAACTCTTCACCGGAACGAACGCGCGCATACGAGCGTTTCCCATCGACCTTGATCGCCGAAACCGACGACGGAACCTGCATGATCTGACCCGTGAGTGGCCTGAGTTCAGCCAAAACTTTCGTCTCAGTCACCGCCGAAGCATCAGTCGTGTCCGTAACTTCGCCCTCGGCGTCGTCAGTGATCGTCGACGCGCCTAGAACAATCGTCGCCAAATACTCTTTGTCAGCACCAGACAAGTACCCCAGTAACCTCGTGGCACGGCCGACGCCGACAACGAGGACACCGGTAGCCATCGGGTCGAGCGTGCCCGCGTGGCCAACCTTGCGAGTCTGAGCAAGCCTGCGGGTTCGGGCGACCACATCATGTGATGTCCAGCCCGCAGGCTTGTCGATGACGACGACTCCCGCAGGTGGTTCAGTCGTCGGTTTCGTCATCAGCGTCGTGCTGCTTGTACGGGTCTGCTTCGCCGGCGTATTGCGCATCCTTGGCCTGCTCTGCCACCAGCGCATCGGACTGACGGGCCTTAGACAGCAACTCTTCAATCTCGCGGGCCGTCTCAGGGACAGCATCCAAGAAGAACTCCAACGAGGGCGTGTGACGCACGCCCAGTTGCTTGCCAACCTCCGAACGGATCAAACCGGTAGCACTGGACAAGGCTGCCGCGGTCTCTGCCCGCGCCCGCTCATCGCCCATGACGGTGTAGAAGACGGACGCATGCTGACCGTCGCCGGTGAGGCGCACATCAGTGATCGTGACGAACCCGAGCCGCGGGTCTTTGACCCGCCGCTCGAGCATCGCCGCAACGATCTGCTTTATCCGATCAGACTTCTTGGCCTGCCGAGGACTTGCCACGGTTCAGTCTCGCTTCTTTTCGACCAGTTCGAAGGCTTCGATCACATCGCCGACCTTCACATCGGAGTACGAGACCACGACGCCACACTCGAAGCCCTCGCGGACCTCCGAAGCATCGTCCTTCTCGCGCCGTAGCGACAACACGTCGAGATTGTCGGCCACAACCGAGCCATCGCGAACGATTCGGACCTTCGCATTGCGTCGGATCGAACCGCTGGTGACCATACAACCGGCAATGTTGCCGCCCTTGACCTTGCTCGACTTGAACAGGTCGCGGATCTCGGCTTGACCGAGTTGCTTCTCTTCGTAGATCGGCTTGAGCATGCCCTTGAGCGCGGCTTCGATTTCTTCGATGGCCTGGTAGATCACCGAGTAGTAGCGAATCTCGACGCCTTCACGATCGGCCAGCTCGGTCGCCTTGCCCTGCGGACGAACGTTGTAGCCGATGATGATCGCGTTGGAGGCAGCAGCGAGGTTGACATCGGTTTCGGTGATTGCACCGACACCGCGGTCAATAACTCGAAGTGCAACTTCTTCGCCGACCTCGATACCCGCAAGCGAGTCCTCGAGCGCCTCGACCGAACCAGCGCCGTCGCCCTTGAGGATGAGCAGCAGTTCGTCGGTTTCGCCCTTCTCCATCGAGGACATGAAGTCCTCCAAGGTCCGCCGACCCGAACGCTTGGCCAGCAAGGCGTTGCGCTCGCGGGCTTCACGCTTCTCAGCGATCTGGCGGGCGATCCGGTCATCTTCAACAACCATGAAGTTGTCACCAGCACCAGGCACTGCGGTCAAACCAAGCACCAACGCTGGGCGCGACGGCGGAGCCTCGGTGATGTTTTCGCCATGCTCATCGAGCATGGCGCGAACACGACCAAAGGCCGGGCCAGCCACCAACGAGTCACCGACTCGCAAGGTGCCTCGCTGAACCAGCACCGTCGCGACCGGGCCGCGTCCGCGGTCCAAGTGCGCTTCGATGGCAAGGCCTTCGGCCTTCTGGTTCGGGTTGGCCCGCAAATCCAAGGACGCATCGGCGGTCAACACGATCGCTTCGAGCAACGAATCCATTCCGGTGCCAGCCTTGGCCGAGACGTCGATGAACATTGACTCTCCGCCGTACTCTTCGGGAACCAGTCCGTATTCGGTCAACTGGCCACGGACCTTCGACGGGTCTGCGCCTTCCTTGTCGACCTTGTTGACTGCAACGACGATCGGCACGCCGGCCGCCTTCGCGTGGTTGAGCGCTTCAATCGTCTGCGGCATGACACCGTCGTCGGCGGCGACAACCAAGATCGCGATATCGGTCGCCTGAGCACCACGTGCACGCATGGCGGTGAACGCCTCGTGACCCGGGGTATCGATGAAGGTGATCGCGCGTTCTTTGCCATCGACTTCAGTGGTGACCTGGTAGGCGCCGATGGACTGGGTGATGCCACCGGCTTCCTTCGCGACGACGTTCGCGTTGCGCAAGGCGTCAAGCAACTTCGTCTTACCGTGGTCAACGTGGCCCATCACGGTCACGACCGGCGGACGAGCCTCAAGATCGTCTTCACTGCCCTCATCTTCACCGAACTCCAAGGAGAACGACTCGAGCAGTTCGCGATCCTCGTCTTCTGGGGAAACGACCTGAACGTCGTAGTTCAGTTCCTCGCCCAGAATCTGCAGGGTCTCGTCGTTTACCGACTGTGTGGCGGTGACCATCTCACCGAGGTGGAACAGCACCTGTACTAGCGATGCGGCGTCCACGCCGATCTTGTCGGCGAAGTCAGTCAGCGAAGCACCGCGAGCCATGCGCACGATCTCGCCATTGCCCTTTTTGACCCGCACACCACCGATTGCCGGTGCCTGCATCTGGTCAAACTCTTGGCGCTTGGCGCGCTTGCTCTTACGACCTCGACGTACCGGTCCCCCGGCGCGACCGAACGCACCCTGAGTACCGCCACGCTGGTTGCGACCTGGACCGCCGGGACGACCGCCGCCCGCGGGCGGGCCGGAGAAGCCACCGCCACCGGGACGACCTGCACCGCCACCTTGACCGCCGGGACGACCTGCGCCGCCACCTTGGCCACCGGGACGACCTGCGCCGCCACCGGGACGGCCACCAGGGCCTGGCCGACCGCTCGTGCGGGCCGGGCCAACCGACGACTGCTTGGGCATCATTGCCGGGTTAGGACGCGGCATGCCTGGACGTGCCGGGGCTCCGCCTTCGCGTGCCGCCGGCGGCCGCGGCGGGCGCTCCTGCTGCATCCCCTGCTTTGAGGAGAACGGGTTATTGCCTGGCCGAGCGCCGCCAGGGCGAGGGCCTGGCCGAGCGGCACCGGTGGGCAACCCACCGGCTTGACCTGGCCGAGGCGCCGCCGGTGCCGCGGCCGCTGGAGCGGCTGGAGCGGCCGGAGCCGGCTTTTCGGCAACCGGCTCTGGGGCCGGTTCGGGTTCGGGGGCTGGCGCGGCGGGCTTGCGTGGACCAGGAACTGGACCACCTGCCTTGGGGGCCTTGGCCGCCGGTGTTTCAACGACTGGCGCTGCTGCTTCGACGGTTTCGGTGGCCGGTTCGGCTACTTCGGGCGTGTCTGCCTTCTTGGCAGCAGCCTTTTTCGCTGGGGCCTTTTTCGCAGGCGCCTTAGCGGCACCCATTGCGAGTAGGCGATCACCATGCTCCTCGCGAAGGCGACGCACCACTGGTGCCTCAACGGTCGAGGACGCAGACTTCACGTACTCGCCCATCTCCTTGAGGGTGGACAGGACTACTTTGCTCTCAACACCGAGCTCTTTGGCGAGCTCGTGGACTCTGACAGCCACACTTCTCCTTCAGGGGATCCAAGCCCGAAGGAGGCTCGGATCGCTAGTTGACGTACAGGCTCATTGCACAATAAAAAGTCATTGCGCAGTACTCATCGAGCGTTCATGAGCATGTGCTCCGATTTCGTGTCGGTGGGGTTCTCCCACGTTTGGTCAGGCTCTCTGGCTGGAACAGCTTTGAATCCACGCTTGGAGGACCTCGGTCCCAAGTTGACCTTCAATTCGAAGGGCCCTTGAGAACGCTCGTCGATCACGCGCAAGCTCAAAACACCGCGTCGCAGGGTGCAAATGCGCCCCACGCCCCGGAAGAGAACCGCCAAGATCAGGCTGCACGAATAGCTTCGCGCCGTCTTTACCTGCTACGACTCTCACCAGAGTGGTTTTATCCACACGCTGCCGACATCCGACACACGTGCGAATCACCATCGTCAAGTCTAGCCGCTCACGGGTGAAGACGACGAATCGCCACCCGGAGCCGCAGCGACCGTGTCTGGACGAATATCAATTCGCCACCCAGTCAGCTTCGCCGCCAAACGAGCATTCTGGCCCTCTTTGCCGATCGCCAAGGAGAGTTGGAAGTCCGGCACAATCACCCGAGCCGACCGCGCTACCTCATCGACAATTGTCACACCTTTGACCTGCGCGGGGCTCAGCGCGTACGCAATGAACTCGGCGGGATTCTCGCTGTAATCGACAATGTCGATCTTTTCGCCGTGCAGTTCAGTCATGACTGCTCGAACTCGCTGCCCCATCGGGCCGATGCAAGCACCCTTGGCATTGACCGCCGGAGCCGTGGCCTTGACCGCGATCTTGGTGCGATGTCCGGCCTCGCGTGCGATTGCCGCGATTTCGACAGTCCCGTCGGCAATCTCGGGCGACTCCAGCGCAAACAAGAGCCGTACGAGGTTCGGGTGGGTCCGCGAAACTTTCACCCGTGGACCGCGCATCCCGCGCTCCACCTCATAGACGTAAGCCTTGATCCGCTCGCCGTGAGCGTAGCGCTCTTCGGGCACTCGCTCGGCTGCCGGCAAGATCGCTTCGATCGTGCCGAGGTCGATGAAAACATCTCCTGGTGAACGCCCCTGCTGGATGACGCCAGAAACGATGTCGCCGACTCGGCCAGAGAACTCGCCGAACTTCTCTTCGTCTTCAGCGTCGCGAATCCGTTGCATGATCAGTTGACGTGCCACGCTGGCGGCATACCGGCCAAAGTCTTCGGGCGTGTCGTCGTACTCTTCGGAGAATCTCACGGCCGGCCGAGGCGAAACTTCGCCATCTTCGCCGAGTTCTTCGGCTTCGGGCGCGTCGGCCAGTCGCTCGCGAGCCCATACGGTGACATGCCCGGTCTTTTGATTGAGCTCGACGCGCGCGTTGTGCTGGGCGCCGACGGTCTTGTGATACGCAGAGAGCAGGGCCGTCTCGATGGCGTCGATGACCACATCGAACTTGATTCCTTTTTCGCGCTCAAGCAAACGCAGCGCACTCATGTCGATGTCCATCAGACGTCCTTCCGATTCAATTCGATTTGTACAACTGCTTTGACGATCTCGTCATAGGGAAAACGAGTGCTGTCGCCTTTGCTGACTAGGTCGACGCCGTCGTCATCACTTTTTTCGATTCGGGCCTCGAAGCGCTCGCCGTCCGTGAGTTCGACGGCAACGATGCGTCCTGCGTTGCGACGCCAATGCCGCAATTCGGTCAGTGGCCGGTCAACGCCGCGAGAGGCAACTTCAAGTGTGTAACGCTCTTCGCCCATCACGTCGGACTCGTCGAGAATGGCCGAAACCGCACGGGTGGCCCTGGCGACCTGATCGATACCGACGCCACCGTCTTGATCAACCGAAATCAAAAGGCGCCGATTTGCGCCTTTTCCGAGAAGCTCGACGTCTTCGAGGTCTAGCCCCAAAGCGGAGATTGTCGGTTCTAGGAGCGCCTGAACTTCAGTGGGGATGGTGGACGTCATCGGCACTCCTTTTTCTGTTGTCTTCCGTGCGTACCCAACCATAGCGAATAGCCAGCGGTCGGTAGTGTGCCCACGTGAGTAGTAGACGTGTCGTCTTGGTGGCTTCGGCCGGCAGCGCCGTAGTTTTGGCGGGCCTGTTTGCCACAAATTCGGTCGACGACGCGCTTAGAGTCGTTGGCGCCAAGCCAAAACCACTCCCCCGATCTGAGGACACTTCGCTGCTGGCTGCAGTCATCGCAGACCAACAGCAGGTGCTCGCGGTGGCCCTTGGCGCCGCGGCCGCACCCGCGGTTGAACTGCTTTCTGCTCAGTTGAACCAGTTGGGCGCCAAACCGACCAAAAGCGCCGCGAACGGCGACCTCAAAACATCGCTTAGACAGGCGGCAAAGAACCGCGCAACTGACTCGCTTTCGGCGATTTCGCCCCAGTTCGCTCAAGTGCTCGCCTCGATGTCGGCGGGACTGACTCAGGCGGTAACCCTGGCATGACTGAACTGAAAAGCCTGCAGACGTGGCTGGCCCTTGAACATGAATCGATTTGGATTTACCAACTCATCGGCGCCCGCGTATCTGAGTTGACCGAGCCCGCCACAACCCAAGCCGCGGCCCACCGCCAACGCCGCAATCAGTTAAGCAAAACAATCACCGCGCTCGGCGGAAAACCGGTTGGCACGCAACTGTCCTACGACGTCGCGGCGGTCAAGGACAAAAAGTCGGCCCAGCTGCTGGCCCGCGGTGTCGAAGCGCGAATCGCCGCTGCGTGCGTTGGCCTAGTGGCAGTCACGGAAGACAACCGCCGGGCGCTGGCCATCGACGGAATACGCACAGCAGCGCTAACTCAGGTGCGCTGGGGTGGCTCGGCTGAGCCGTTCCCTGGGCTGGACTGACACCGCACCCTTTGGTGCCGGACTTTTCAGGCGCCGAGTGCTGCGACGAGGTCCGCGAGAGCGACCTCAGTCTTCACCCCGGTGGCGCGGTCCTTAACCTCGACCACACCGTCGGCCAGCCCCTTGCCGATTACCACGATGGTCGGCACGCCGATGAGTTCGGCATCCTTGAACTTCACTCCGGGTGAGACCTTGGGTCGGTCGTCGTAAATTACCTCGAGCCCGGTGGCCTCGATATCGGCGACGATGCCGTCGGCCGCCTCATAAAGACTCGGATCCTTACCGGCGACAACAACGTGAACATCGAACGGCGCTACCGCCTTGGGCCAAACGATGCCGAACTCGTCATGAGAGCCTTCAACAACGGCGGCAACTGCTCGCGACACCCCGACACCGTAGGAACCCATCGTGACGGTGACGAGTTTGCCGTTCTCATCCAGCACCTTCAGTCCGAGTCGCTCGGCGTATTTTCGCCCGAGCTGGAAGATGTGGCCCAGCTCCATCCCACGAGCCAATTCCAGTGGCCCTGAGCCGTCAGGGGCCGGATCGCCTTCGCGCACTTCGGCGGCTTCGATCGTGCCGTCAGATTTGAAATCGCGTCCGGCAACTAGGTCGAAGACGTGACAGCCGGGGGTGTCGGCGCCAGTGATCCAGCTCGAGCCGTCGACCACTCGCGGATCGGTCAGGTAACGAATGTTCGTGGCACTTTCGGCACCAAGAACCCCTGGCCCGATGTAACCCTTGGCCAGGGCCGGGTATCGGGCGAATGCCGCCTCGTCGAAGGCCTCGACCTCTGCTGGCGAAACCTGCGCCTCCAACCGCTTGGGGTCAACTTCGCGATCGCCGGGCAGGCCGATCGCCAGCGGCTCGGTGGAACCGTCCGGGTAGC